>NZ_LZHA01000047.1:0-100225 GCF_001690335.1 Gilliamella sp. Gris1-4
GCGCGGGGGTGGTTATGGTGCTTGAGAGGATAATATAACAAAGAACAAAGCCCCCGCGTAAGTTGGGGCGTTTTCCTTAGGGTTGCGCTGTGGCGCTTTAAAGCGGTGGTCTATTTTTAGTACGGCAAGGTTTCGGACGTTTTGACCTTTGGTGAACAAAATAGCTACAGTGACAACGTCCGATTTAGGGGATTTTTTGCGAAATCCCCTAAAAACCCCTCGCAAGGCTACAGAATGTGGCCTACGGCAATACTCGTATCATCCTGATACTCGCCTCTACGAGGCCATCTTCGCTATGCTCAGATGTTCAAATTTATTCCATGTCTAACGCCGTAACAAGACAGATAACATAACCTTAAGTGGCTTTTATAAGTCACTTTTTTATAAAAAACACTGCAAAAATCTCAAAAAATCACCTAGGTAGACTATTGATTTTATTGAATTTTTTATTTTGCCGTTTTCAAGCTAAATCAATCACTTACACAACCTAAGCAAAGCACCAACATAAAACAAACCAACAAAACCACGAACAGCGCCCTAATAACAACAAATTAACCGCTCTAAACCCTTTTTTTAGCGAAAATTTAAAATCAACATATTAAAAAACAGCTTAAAAAAAGGGTTTTCAAAGATGAAATTGTTGTTTATCTTTATACAGTAAGATTTATCAAATCTTGAGTTCTACCTTAACGCCGTGTAGGCGGTTTAGAAATCATTGTTACGACGAATAAACGCATTTATACGCCTTAACGCCGTATAGGCGGCAATAAAAATAGAATTAATCATATAATTACAAAAAAAACAATCGGCTGTACTGTCTGACTTACTCCGGCGTCAGAATGTGCCGACAACAGAGCGAGGTTAGCATGCCAAACAGGGATGGTTGGCGAGGCTATGCTTCGCTGGGAGCGAATCATAGCCGGTGCGTTAAGACCGAGCGCCGGCGTCGGGGCAGCCGAAGGCCACATTCTGCAGCCAAAGCGAGGGTTGTTAGGGAATTCGCTTTAATTCCCTGACTCGGACGTGGGCACGATAGCTATTTTGTTCACAAAAAGCCCAAACGTCCGAAACCACCGCACTCAATTTATTCTATTCACAAAAACAAAAAAAGTCCTTATTTTTCGCTAAAAAATCGGTCAGGAAAAGTATTATTTTAACAATACTGACTATTTCTTATCATTAAACTTGACAATAAATCAGCAACTGTTGATAATAGCGCCGTTTTTTTAACCTGAATTTTTTATTATAGCGAGGTGGCAAAATGCCTGTAGTTAACACTTTATCTTAATGCCGACTTGGTATCTTCTATCATATTGTCTTTTGCTTAGTATTATCTAAGCCCCTTCGTTGCAATTCAATCTATAGATTTTTGCCTTGTCGGTTTTCCCTTATTTTTTTTGGAGAAAACATTATGACAATGGAATCTTATATTCAAAATTTAGAATTAATTAAATATCCACGAACACCGCACCTAGAAAGCTCACGCTTACAGTTTGGTGATAGTGAACATGGACAACGTCCTTATAAGCAATTAGCTGGTCAATATATTGTTATTGAAGAAAAACTTGACGGTGCAAACTGTGCTATCAGTTTTTCAGCTAGTGGTGAGCTGTTGCTTCAATCTCGAGGACATTACTTAATAGGTGGTTCACGAGAACGCCAATTCAACCTTTTAAAGCATTGGGCTTGCGTGCATGAATATTGGTTACTTGAGCGTTTAGAAGATCGCTATATCCTTTATGGTGAATGGTTACACAAAAAACATGCTATTTTTTATGATGCTTTACCGCACTATTTTTGTGAGTTTGATATTTGGGATAGACAACAAAACTGTTTTTTATCTACCCTAAAGCGACATCAATTATTAGCTGGTGGTCCTGTTTTATCGGTACCTGTGTTATTTGCAGGAATTGCACCTTCTAAATTGAGCGATTTATTGGCGTTAGTCAAACCATCTTTGGCTAAAACTGCTAATTGGCGTACTTGCTTTGAACAAATCGTGATGCGTGAAAAGCTTGACTTAAGCAAAGCTTGGCAACAATGCGATAACTCTGACTTGATGGAAGGGTTATATCTTAAAATCGAATCGGAAGAACAAACCATTGATCGCTTAAAATGGGTTAGGCAGGATTTTGTTCAGGCCATTTTAGATGCAGGGCAACACCATAGTGAACAGCCTTTTATTCCAAACCAGTTGGCTCAAGGTGTTGAGTTATATACACCTCAATTAACAGTAAATTGGAATAATGGATGCCTAAAAGGGGGTAAATTATGAATTACCAAGTACTAAAACAACAAATAGCAAGCACGTTGGCAACAGATGATTTTAGCCCATGGTTAACCTGTATTCCTGAATTGAATAGTTTGATAATAACGCCACAAGATCCCTCGCATCATGGAGAGGGAAACGTTTGGGTTCATACGCAAATGGTTGTGCGTGCATTATTAACGCAAGAAGAGTTTACCAACGCAACAGAAGATGAGCAGTTTGTATTATTTATGACTGCTTTATTACATGATATCGCTAAGCCAGAAACCACCGTTATAGATGAGTTGACAGGTAAAATTACACAACCACGGCATTCCAAAAAAGGCGAGATCCGTAGTCGTATATTACTATGGCGAATGGGGGTGCCATTTGATTTGCGGGAACAAATCTGCCGAATCATTAGTGTACATCAAGTGCCTTTTTTTGCTTTAAGTGATGAGGGAAGAAATAAATCACCCGAATATTTAATTCACTGCTTATCGTGGCAATTGCCTATTTGGATGTTGTGTTTGCAAGCTAAAGCAGATATGGAAGGTCGTATTTGTGCTGATAAACGCCGAGCGCTTGATGAAGTTGAACTCTTTAGGCAATTGGCACTTGAAGAAGGGTGTTTATATCGCCCTCGTCAATTTGTTGATGATTATACTCGTATCCAATATTTTCGAGGTAGTAATGTATTACCCGATTATGCATTATATCCTCAAGAAGGATCTAAGGTGATTATGCTAGCTGGTTTACCTGCATCGGGTAAAAATAGTTGGGTGAGTAAACATTATCCAACATGGGATGTTGCTTCTTATGATGATGCTAGATCTGAGCTAAAACTAAAGCACGGTGAAAACGAAGGGCTGGTTATTCAGTTTGTGTTAGCGAAGGTTAAACAGTGGTTAAGAACAAAACAACCTTTTATTTGGAATGCGACCCACTTATCGCAAGAGATGCGTCAAAAAGCACTCGATTTACTTTATGCTTATCATGCGAATGTGGAAATTGTCTATCTTGAACAACCAGAAAAAGAGTTGTATCGCCGTAATTCAGCACGAGATACTACGTTGCCAAATAAAGCAATTCAGCGGTTATTAAATAAATGGGAAGTTCCATTACCGACTGAAGCACATAAGGTGAGTTATTTTATTAATCAATAATTATTACTCATCTTTGGTTATATTAATTGGGGCCGATATTAAAGCCCCAAAATTAATTGGAGAATAGTGTTAAATATTAAATTCTGTTATTTTTAATTACTTTTTATATCAATAAATCTTATCTTTTTATTGTCTTGTTTTATCCATTATATTGAGACAAAAACCAAGTAATCGCAATTAAATCCGCTGAGCCGCCAGGGCTTAAATTACGTTTTATTAATTCACTATCAAGATGATATAAATTTTCTCGTACTTTGGGATTGATTACGCCACCTTGTTTGATGAGTTTTTTCGCTTGTTCTTGGACAAAGGTCAAGCCATCAAGTCCACCTCGTGAAACTACATTAGTGTCTTGATTAAAAGCAAGTAAATGTAACATCGCTTGTAATAAGCAAGTTTCTTCATCATAGCCGTTCTTTTGCATTTGTTGAAAGATAGGCAGTGAGATATTTCTAACTGTTGCATAACCTGATTCTGCTTCTCCTCTTGCTCCTGTAAGGTTATGGAGTTTAAATAGCTTTTCACCAACAGAATTTGTTAGATTATTTTGTTTTAGCTCGCTTTGAACAATGCCTTGGCAAATGGATGAAACTCCGTTACAAATGCTTTGTATATTGATTGGTAAGTTTAATTGCTCTAACTTGCCAATAGCGCCGAGCAGCAAACCAAAGGCAAATATCCCGCCTTTATGAGTATTAACTTGATTGGTGGCTTTAAACATCGCTTGTTCGCAATTAATACCAATTGGTCTAATGCCAGCTAAAAAAAGTTGATTTTTATGCAAAGCTGATGTTTTACCATATTGGTAAAAACGTTCAAACCAGACACAAATAGCACTAATACTTTGAATAAAGGTTTGGAAATCCATATCACGATGTGCTCCACTATTATTCATATCAACTAATCCGGGTTTTGGTGATAAGCAAATTTCTTTGATTAATGCTTTAGTTGCTAATTGCGCAGGTAAACATCGGTTAGGGTCATTATTGAGTTGTAATTCTAATAATGCTACTTGCTGAGAATAATCACTCATTACTATTGGTTACCTATAGGGATTCGATTTAATTAATTTGCATGATGCTATGATGAAACACCAAGCCACTCTTTTAAATGGATTGGTGTGTGATAAAACTAATAATCGTTATGTGTTGATACAGCTAGTACTTCCCGATTTCCATTATGGCTTGGGGCGCTAATAATGCCTTCTACTTCCATTTGTTCGACAATTCGGGCTGCTCGGTTGTAGCCAATTCTAAATTTTCGTTGTACGCTAGAGATAGAAGCTCTTCGTGTTTCTATGACAAAAGTAACAACTTGGTCAAATAATGGATCAAGTTCTTCATCTGACGAGTTGGAATTGCCATTTTCGCTATCATCGGTCGCAACTGTGACATTTTCAACGTATTTTGGTGTGCCACGTGCTTTCCAATCTTGCACAACAGCATGCACTTCTTCATCACGCACAAATGCACCGTGAACACGAATTGGAATGGAGCTATTAGGGGCTAAATAAAGCATATCTCCCATACCAAGTAATGATTCTGCTCCCATTTGATCTAAAATAGTGCGAGAATCAATTTTGCTTGATACTGTAAAAGCGATACGAGTTGGTATATTCGCTTTGATTAATCCCGTAATGACATCCACCGATGGACGTTGTGTGGCTAAAACTAGATGAATACCTGCTGCTCGCGCTTTTTGAGCAAGCCGTGCAATTAGTTCTTCGACTTTTTTACCGACAGCCATAATCAAATCAGCAAATTCATCGACCATAACCACAATATATGGTAATTTTTCGAGTGTCGGCATATTAAGATCCATACTATCAGTTGGTTTCCAAAGTGGATCGGGAATTGGTCTGCCCATTTGTTCTGCTAGTTTTATTTTTTCGTTATAACCAGCAATATTACGCACACCTAATGCTGACATTAGACGATAGCGTCGTTCCATTTCGTTAACACACCAATTTAATGCATTAGCGGCATCTTTCATATCAGTAACCACTTGTGTTAATAAATGTGGTATTCCTTCATAAATAGATAACTCTAGCATTTTGGGGTCAATCATAATAAACCTGACATCTTCAGGTTGCGATTTATATAAAATGCTTAAAATCATCGCATTAACACCAACTGATTTACCCGAGCCAGTAGTACCAGCAACAAGTAAATGAGGCATTTTAGCAAGATCAGCAACCACTGATTGCCCAGCGATATCTTTTCCTAATACGACAGTTAACGGCGATTGAGCATCTTTAAATTGAGGGCTGTCTAAGACTTCTCTAAAATAGACTGTTTGACGATTTTTATTGGGCAATTCTATACCTACATAAGGTTTTCCCGGAATAACTTCAACTACACGAACCGATGGCATTGATAATGATCGTGCTAAGTCACGATCTAGCGTTGAAATTCGTGCCGCTTTGATACCCGGTGCAAGTTCAATTTCAAATCGAGTAATCACAGGTCCCAGTAAATAATCAACCACTTTAGCCTTAACTCGATAATCCGATAAACTTTTTTCAATCAGTTCCGACATTGCGTTTAAGGCACCATGATCGACTTCGATTCGAGCTGTTGGTGGCGCAGTTAATAAGTTCAGTGACGGTAGTGGCGTAGTCGGTTTAGGTAACGGTTTATCATTACGTCTTAATAACGGATGAATTAAGCTATCTTCGTCATTTTCATTAAAATGATTATGTTGAATATCTTCAACACGATCTTCTTCAGGATAGATATCGTCAATAATTGGATTTGCTTTTTTTAGCGCTTCAGTGTCAACATATTCTAGTTGCTCTACGTCTGCTTTCACTTCTTTTATTTCAGTTTCAGTTTCAGTTTCAGTTTCAGTTTCAGTTTCAGTCTCTGTATCTGTTATGTTTTCTATATCTTCTATAGATGCAGTGTCTTTTGTACTTGTAATAACCTGTGGTTCTTGAATAAATGGTTGTTTGGTTTCAGTTGTTTCTATAGCTGAAATGCCGATGGATGATTCAAACGGTGTTTGTTCATTAGTAAAATTAATTTTGGGTTCGTTGTGTAATGATGTAAACAGTGTTTTACTTGGTGAATCTGAAATTGTGTATTTTTCTGATTCATCAAATGGTAATTTTTCTTCTGATTTTTGTGTTTGTATTACCTGTTTTATTTGTTCTATTGATGAAGACAAGGTTTGCTCTTGATCTGGAGTAGCTTTGTTTCCATTCATGTTTTGAATAATTGATTCAAGGCGAGATAAAATCTCGTTAGGATCGAGCTCTTTATTTGGTGGATTATCACTTGTTAGAGGCGCTGTTGTTGACTGTGGTACTTGAGTATCTTTGTGGGGTGATTTGATTAATTCATCGGTTGTTTTTATTGAGATTGTTTTATCGTCAGTCGATATGATGGTATTTGCAGTCTGATTTTGAGTTGTTTCAACACTAGAGATAGTATTTGATGTTGGAATGATATTGGTATCATCATCTGATTTTTTATCTAGTTTTGTATCAAAAGGTATTGTAAATTGAGGATCTTTTATTTCCTCATTAGTCTGTGCTATTGGTTTTTCGTTTAGTGAATCTGGTTGTTTAAGTTTATTGGCTGTACGAGGCTTAATTAACCATCTAATCGGTAGTAGTAAAATCATGACAAAAGCACCTAATTTTTCAATTAGATTCAACCATGATAATCCAGTTAATAATGTGACACAGGCCAAGCAAGTTGCAAGAAGAATTAAGGATAAAGTA
Organism: Gilliamella sp. Gris1-4; assembly: GCF_001690335.1. NCBI lineage: Bacteria > Pseudomonadati > Pseudomonadota > Gammaproteobacteria > Orbales > Orbaceae > Gilliamella > Gilliamella sp. Gris1-4. Next base: position 7,142 of record NZ_LZHA01000047.1, read on the forward strand.
ATACTATCTATAATTGGTAAAAGGCTTTCGATGACAATCGCACCTAAATAACCGCCCGCTTCAAATTGTTCAGAATCAGCAATATTTAAAGCAAAAAATCCTGTAGCACTAAATATAAATGCTAACACACCAATAATCCGAAATGAAAGACTAAAGTAGTTTATAGGATCATTAGCATGTTTATAAAAATAAACGATTGACTGTAAACAAATAAAAATAGCGATAAAAGGTAGGCTATAAGCAATAAAGCCTAAAAATTGAAAAAGAACGTCACAGATGTATGCACCAATATAACCGCCAAAATTACTAATAGGGTAGTGCCAAGCCGTACGAGACCAACCGGGATCGGATGGATCGTAACTGAACTGTGATAGAAATAAACAAACAGATAAACCTATTATTGTTAGTAGAATCAATTGAGTGATGATCTGTTTTTTTGTCATTTTGGGCTTTTTCAAACAAGTACCTAAAAACTATTGCTATTAAAATAGCTAGTATTTTATCATAAATTGTGCTTGCTCACAGAGCCAATACCGTCTAAAACGCAATTTATTGTTGGGTTATTATGCAACAGGAAGTAGGCTAGTTTTAAATCTTATACCATTTTGTACATATCGTTGTGCATTAGTGATATTTGCTGTAATGTCAGCTTTAGTTAATTTGCGGATAATTTTTGCGGGTGATCCCATAATTAAACAACCTTCTTTATAAGGTATGGTGTGTGTTACTAGCGAGTTGGCGCCAACAAGGCAATTTTTTGCAATTTTAGCATTGTTTAATATAGTACTACCCATACCAATTAATACATTATCTTCAATGGTGCAACTATGCAGGATAACATTATGCCCAATAGTGACATTCTCGCCAATAATGCAAGGGATATTTGTTTCAATATGGATGGTAGTGTTATCTTGCACATTGCTATTTTTACCAATATGTATGGGAGCAATATCACCGCGTAAAACAGCGTTGAACCAAATAGAAACACCTTCTTGTAAAACGACATCACCAATGATATCAGCAGATTTTGCGATAAAACAATTTTGATGAATTTGTGGATGTAAATCACCTAGTTGATAGATCATAATTATTACCTTTTATTATTTTTGACACTCAAAAATAAGCTCACAGAAATAAAATTACATAACACCATAGAGCCAACCATTAGCCACTCTGTTGTATTATTGACCGTTATGGATTGTGCAGTTGGAGTTGATACCAATAATGATAATAATATGCCTATTGCTCCAGCGATTGCAAAACGAATTGTACCGGCAAGAGATGAGGCTGTACCTGCAATATAGGGATAAAAGTCTAAAACGATTGCCATACTATTTCCACCAATGGTTGACATACAACCAATATATCCTGCAATACAAATAACAAGATAGGCAAATCCGAGATTAAATAATGTTACGATGGTAAGGCCTATTGCCATAACAAATTGGACCAAAAGACCGAACTGCGTCATTTTAATCGAACCAACATGTTTAACAAAACGGCTATTTAATGTATTCATAAACACCATAACTATTATATTGAATGCAAAGTAGTAGCCAAAATTAGTTGATGCAACACCGTACCGTGTAGATTCATATATACAAAAGGTCCTAAGCTTAAAAATGAAAATAATCCAGCTCCAGAAAATGCACCTAACATCATATAAGTTAATACTTGGCGATGCCTGAACAGTGTAATAAAATTACTTAAAATACGAATTAAACTGAATTTATCGCATTTTGTTTTTGTAAGTGTTTCAGGAATAAATGCGATCACTAGACCAAAGCAAGTCAAAGCAATTAGGCTAATAGTGTAGAAATTGGCTTGCCAATTAAACCAATATAAAATAAATCCACCAATAATTGGTGCGAGTAATGGTGCTACGTTGGATATCAGCATGACAAACGACATCATTTTAGAAAATTCGTCACGATCACGATAAATATCTTTCATTAACGCATTAATGACTATTGCTGTAGCCGCTGCCGCAATGCCATGGAAAAAGCGAGCTGTAATTAATTGATTAATATTGTTGGCAATACCACAGCTTAACGCCGCAACTATAAAAATAATTAGACCCAAAATGAGAACATTACGACGGCCATAACTATCTGTGAGTGGTCCAAATAAAAGTTGTCCAACAGAAAATCCTAATAAATAGCAACTAATTGTTAGCTGTACCGTGCCATCGGTTACATTAAAGTCGCGTGCAATAGTTGGCATACTAGGTAAATACATATCTATGGATAAAGGCATCAACATAGAAAGTAATCCAAGGATAAAAATAAGCGCTTGTTTGGAAACTTTAATATCACTTAAACAATCTTGAGTTGGCACGTCATACTTCCTTCAAATTTTTTAAAATGCACCTAAAAATATGTCATATAAATGAGATAAAATTATTTAAAAAATATTTATTTATCTATCTAAATGGAAAGTTGCTATTAAGATTAATGTAAATTATATGTGTCAATTAAACGAGTCGATTTCATCTTGTGTAAGTGGTCGATATTCACCTTCAGGTATATCAAGAATTATCTTACCTATTTGTTTGCGATGCAATTCAACAACATGGTTATTGACTGCTGCAAACATGCGTTTAACTTGATGATATCGTCCTTCACTAATAGTTAATTCAGCGTGAAAGTCATCAATAATATTTAATTCAGCTGGTTTGGTAAGTGATTTCTCATTTTTTAATTGGATACCATTTTTAAATATATCAATCAGTTCAATACATAATGGCTGTTCAACCGTGACGGCATAGACTTTTTCGCAATGATGTTTGGGTGATGTAATACGGTGTGACCACTTACCATCATCAGTAAGTAGAACAAGTCCTGTAGTATCAAGATCAAGTCTACCTGCTGCATGCAATTTTTCAGGCATCGGTTCATCAATAAAATAAAGTATAGTAGGGTGGTCAGGATCGTCAGTCGAGCAGACATAGCCTTGCGGTTTGTTGAGCATGAAATAGCGTTGAGCTGTAACTTGCTCAATTTGGTAACCATCATATTGAATAATCTGCTCTGGCGATAATTGATAAGCACCTGATTTTATAATTTCACCATCGACAGTCACTTTTTTAGCTTTGAGTTCTTTGGTTACAATAGTGCGGCTAGCGCCTAAGTGATGAGCGAGAAATTTATCTAATCGCATAATTTAAACAATATCCTTGTATTACTCTAGAGGTGTATATATATCAAAACGGTGATTTTTAGTTTTAATTTCGGCCGTTGGTTTTTGATTAGCTAAAAACGGTGCATAATCGGGTCTTTTCACTACAATCCGTCTTTTTGCTAATTTTCTTGCTGGTTCTAATAGGCTATCTGCATCATTATCACTGCCCACTAATTGTTGAAAAATGCGCATCTCTTTTTTGACAAGCGCACTTTTTTGTCGATGTGGGAACATTGGATCGAGATAAATAACATCAGGTTTTTCAGGGTAAGTACTCAATCCCTCAATGCTTGAATGATAAATTAAACGTAAATGTTGCTCAATCCAACTACCGATTTTGGGATCTTGGTAGGCACGCTGCAAGCCATCTTCTAGCAATGCAGCAACAATAGGATGCCTTTCAAACATAGTGACATGGCAACCGATTGATGCTAAAACAAATGCATCTCGACCAAGACCTGCTGTGGTATCAAGAACTGTAGGTAAATACTCGCCTTTGATACCTACTGCTTTAGCAATCGTTTCGCCACGTCCACCACCAAATTGGCGACGATGAGCCATTGTTCCAGAAACAAAGTTTACGCATATTGCCCCTAGTTTTGGTTCGTCAGTTTTTTGTAACTCAAGTTGATTGTTTTGGGTAACAAGAGCGAATGGAAGATCAGCATGTGTGGATAACCACTGCTCAGCTAATAATTTTAGCTGAGCAAAGTTAGAATTAGTGGATACCATAATGACGAAGTAATGCTTCAAGTTGAGGTTCACGCCCTCGGAAGTTTTTAAATAATGTCATAGGCTCATCGCTACCACCTTGTGACAAGATGTTATCAAGAAATGCATTGCCTGTTTTAGCGTTGAAAATACCTTCTTCTTCAAAACGTGAAAATGCATCAGCAGATAATACTTCTGCCCATAAATAGCTATAATAACCTGCAGCATAACCACCAGCAAAGATATGGCTAAATGCGTGTGGAAATCTTCCCCATTCAACGGCAGGAACAACGGCAACTTGCTTTCTTATTTCAGCCAATGTATTTAAAATATCAGGATCTTTTTGGGTATGTAATTTAAAGTCAAAAAGACCAAATTCCAATTGGCGTAAAATAAATAGTGCTGCTTGATAGTTTTTAGCATCTAGCATCTTTTCTAACATATCAGTTGGTAGCTGTTCACCAGTTTGATAATGCCCAGATATGAATGCAAGCGCTTCAGGCTGCCAGCACCAGTTTTCTAAAAATTGACTTGGTAATTCAACAGCATCCCATGGCACCCCATTAATACCAGAAACTGACGAAGTATCAATTTCGGTTAACATGTGGTGTAAACCATGACCAAATTCATGGAAAAGGGTTGTGACTTCGTCGTGTGTAAATAGTGCTGGTTTATCACCAACAGGGCGATTGAAGTTACAAGTTAAATAGGCAACGGGTTTTTGTACATGACCATCAGCAAAACGCATACGACCAATACAATCATCCATCCAAGCGCCGCCACGCTTATGTTCACGTGCATATAAATCAAGATAGAAACTACCTTTTAACTCACCATTTGCGGCAAATAGATCATAAAATTTAACTTCAGGATCCCAAACTTCAACGCCTTGTCGCTCTTTGGCTGTAATACCAAAAATGCGATGCACTACTTCAAATAAACCATTAATAACTCGTTGTTGAGGGAAATAAGGACGCAATTCTTCATCGTTGATAGCGTACAAATGCTGTTTTTGCTTTTCACTATAATAAGCTATATCCCATGGTTTGATGTCACTTGCGCCAAAAAACTCATAAGCATAACGTTTAAGATCTGCTAACTCTTTTTCACCTTGAGGTTTAGCTTTAGTTGCTAAATTAGTCAAAAATTCAATCACTTGGGTGGTTGAGCTTGCCATTTTTGTTGCTAATGATTTATTAGCATAATTATCGAAGCCTAGTAATAGTGCAAGCTCATTACGAAGCGTTAAGATTTGTTTGATAATTTTAGAGTTATCCCACTTACCTGCGTTTGGTCCTTGATCTGACGCACGAGTATTATAGGCTTGGTAAAGTTCAAATCGTAAATCACGATTATCACAGTAGGTCATGACGGGAAGATAACTTGGTATATCTAAGGTTAGTAACCAACCCTCTTTATCTTTTAATTTAGCCTGTTCTTTTGCGGCAGAAAGCGCACTTTCAGGCATGCCAGATAGTTCTTTGATATCGGTAATTAATTTTGACCATCCCATGGTGGCATCGAGCACATTGTTACTATATTTTGAGGATAATTCTGATAATTTTGCGACAATTTCACCGTAACGTTTCTGTTTGTCATCGGGTAAGCCAATTCCAGATAATTCAAAATCACGTAGTGCATTATCAATCACTTTTTTCTGTGCTTTGGTTAAAGTAGCATATTGTTCGCTTTCTTTGAGTTGCTTATAAGCTTGATATAAAGGTCTATGTTGCCCAACCCATGTACTGTACTCAGATAGTAATGGCAGACAAGCTTCATAAGCTTCACGTAATTCAGGGCTATTTTTAACTGAGTTAAGATGACTAACTGGAGACCAAGCTCGTCCAAATTTTTCGTCTGCTTCATCAATTGGTTGAATTAAGTTATCCCAAGTATATTGGCTATTTTGCTTTAATACTGCTTCAATGGTATTTCTGCAGTTTTTTAAAGTTTCTTGTATAGCAGGCAAAACATGTTCGGGTTTAATTTGTGAAAAAAGGGGTAATGGTGCATCTGTTAATAATGGATTAGTCATGTAGCGATACCTTTATACAAATGGTGTTGTCTATTGATACAACATAATATGGTGGCGAAAACAATTAATTCAAGGGATTATCATGCTAAGAAATGGTTATAACCCCATAAGTTTGCGTTCACGTTGCCATTCAGTGGGGGTATAAGTCTTTATAGAAAGCGCATGAATACGGTTATCATTAATAAATTCAGCCAAAGGGGCATAGATTGCTTGTTGTTTTTTCACTCGATTTAAATCGGCAAATAATTCTCCTACAGCAATAACTTGGAAATGGCTTCCATCATCGGTTAGGACATGTACATCATCAAGTTCAAGCGAATTTTTTAATTTGTTTATAATTTCTTGTTTATCCATTATTCATACTCATCATTAATGTAAATTATGGGGGAGATTTTTTGTTAAAAAGTTTCCGGTAACTATGTGTTTCAGTATAAAAATTAACATTTTTTAAATATTAATTACAGGTTGTAGATCATACAATGTAATTAATGTTTGTAGCTGAGGATTAATACCTTTGAGCTTTACATGATATTTATTGCAAAAATAAATTAAAGTTGCGAGCCCTGAAGAATCAACCCGAATAAGTTGCGCAACATCAATGCATTTTACACCATTTAAAATAGTATTTTGTGTTGACCACAAATCGTTTAAAGAGTGAACATCAAGTTCACCCTGTAAAGATAATATTTCTTGTTGTTTTTCTGTTTTTATTCGCGACATTATGGCTAGCCTTTTGGTTTAGCGTTTGGGTCAATATTGCGATTTGAAAGATCAATTAATTGTTTAGTTAATGCGTCAATACCATCTTGACGTAAAATTGTAGACCACTCATTTTGCTTGGTGGTGATCATGCTGACGCCTTCTGCAACTAAGTCATAAGCTTTCCATTCGCCAGTGACAGAGTTTTTACGCCATTGGAAATCAATTCGCAATGGTTGTTGGTTTTTATTAGGTTGGTTTAATAAAACACGAATAGAGATAAGCGTTTTGCCAGTTAAATCTTTTGGCGATTCAACCTGATAAGTTTGGCCATTATACATAGATAATGCTTGAGCAAAAGTTTGTACCAAATAGTTTTCAAAAGCAGCGAAATAAGCTTTACGTTGCGCATCTGTAGCACTTTTATAATAATTACCTAAAATTAATGCGCCAGCATACTTTACTTGTACATAAGGTAATAAATCTGTTCTTACGATCTCTTTTAGTTTGTTAGGGTTTGATTTTAATGTCGCAGATTGTGCATTCATGGTGCTAAAAATCTTATTAGCAGCAATTTCCATCTCTTTATAAGGATCATTTTCAGCAAACGCATTAGCACTAAATATTAAAGCTAATGCAAAAAAAATAGTGTGTTTAAATCTGGTTAACATAGTAACAAAACTCCTTAATTTTCATTTATATCTTGTGTATTTTGTTTCTTATTTTTATCATCGGTCGAACCTCCAGTACTATAAAGGAATTGACCAATTAAGTCTTCAATAACCATTGCTGGTTTAGTGTTGTATATTACAAAACCATCATGAAAATAAGCTGGTTCATGATTATTTGTTGGCAAGTTGTTGCTTGTACCTTCGCTATCCAATGAATCAAGTTCTAATTCAGTACTTTTATCAAGTCCAAAGTTAATATCAATAAATTGTTCACCTAATAAACCTGATGTTTTAATTGAAAGCGAACTTGAAACTGGAATTTGATTGTATTGTGCATCAATATCTATTGTTACATAGGGTTTATATACATCAAGATCTGATGATTTTAGAGTTATATTACTGACTCGACCAATCACAACGCCACCGATTTTGATTGGAGAGCGTGCTTTTAGTCCGCCAATATTATCAAATACAGCATAAACTCGATATGAATTATGACTAGCAAATGATGTTGGATCAGTTACACGAAAACATAAAAAAAGTACCGAGCAAATGACCAGTACCATAAATAATCCAACTGTGATTTCAACTTTACGACTCATGTTTAATGACCTCAATGACTAAACATTAATGCGGTTAAAATAAAATCTAACCCCAAAATTACTAATGATGAATAAACAACAGTGCTTGTTGTTGCTCGACTAATTCCTTCTGATGTTGGTACACAATCATAACCATTGAAAAGAGCAATCCAAGTGCTAGCAATGGCAAATGCAAAGCTTTTTACAAAACAGTTACCTAGATCATGCCACCAATCAACATTACTTTGAATAGATGACCAAAAAAAGCCCGCATCAATACCTTTCCAATCAACACCTACAATAACACCACCTAAAATACCAACGGTAACAAAAATTGCAGTTAAAAATGGCATACTGAAAAAACCAGCCCAAAAACGAGGTGCAATAATACGTCGTAATGGATCAATTGCCATCATTTCCATACTTGATAGTTGCTCAGTTGCTTTCATTAAGCCGATTTCAGCCGTTAATGCAGAGCCAGCACGACCTGCAAACAGCAAACCAGCAACAACAGGACCTAACTCACGAAGTAGAGCAAGGGCTACCATCATTCCAAGGCTGGCTTCAGCACCAAAAGTGGTCAGAATAAAATAACCTTGTAAGGCCAAAACCATGCCAATAAAAAGACCAGAAACAATAATAATAGTGAGTGATTGTACACCAACAAAATAAAATTGCTTAATGAGTAATGGGAATTGTTTATTAAATTGTGGCTTACCAATTAATGCCCTAAAGAGCATCACACCAGAACGACCAATCATCGCAATGATATCAATAAACCATTGTCCTAATTTTGCCAGTAAATTTAACATTATTTTGTACCTCTGCTTAGGTCTAATTTGTAATCTTCAGCAGGATAATGAAAAGGTACTGGACCATCAGCCAACCCGTCAAGGAATTGTTTTACTCGTAAATCATCATTATCACGTAATTGTTGTGATGTACCACCTGCAATAATATGTTGTTCGGCTACAATGTAAGCATAATCTGCAATACTGAGCACTTCGGTCACGTCATGGCTAACAACGATACAGGTTAATCCTAATGATTGGTTTATTTCAGATATCAGTTTAACAATAACACCCATGGATATAGGATCTTGCCCAGCAAAAGGTTCATCAAACATAATTAAATCGGGATCAAGCGCAATGGCTCTAGCTAATGCTGCTCGCCTTGCCATACCACCAGATAGTTCCGATGGCATCATTTGAGCTGCACCACGTAAACCAACAGCTTGTAATTTCATTAAGACTAAATTATGCAATATAGGTTCAGGTAATTTGAAGTGCTCACGTAGTGGGTAAGCAACATTATCAAACACAGTTAGATCGGTAAATAAAGCTCCCGATTGAAATAACATGCTAATGCGTTTGCGTACTTCATAAAGTCGGGAGCGAGACATGCTTGGAATGTCTTCACCATCGAATAAAATTTTTCCTGACTGGGGTTTTAATTGACCACCAATGAGCCTTAGTAGTGTGGTTTTACCAATTCCTGAAGGTCCCATGATTGCTGTCACTTTTCCTTTCGGGACATTCAAACTCATATTTTTATAAATAGGCCTTGTTCCACGATAAAAAGACATATCGTGAATTTCAACCAAATTTTGTTGTAATGCGTTTGTCACATTGATTTCCTAGATTTCTAGAATGGTAAAATTTTGCTTATTTTACTTGATATTTGTAAATAAAGAAATCAATTAAACGTTTTGCCTATTTGTGTATAACTGCTCAATAAATAGTTTTTATACTCGATGGCTGATTTTTATAGGCAAACAGAGGTTTTACGTAAAATATCTTATTAGAGAGATAAAAGATAATTAAGGCTATTTTTCTAAATAATAAATGGGGAAAGTTATATTTTAGCTCCCCCCATTTTTTACTGATCATGCATAACTAAAAGTGATTATGTGTTTTATTCATGCCGTGCTTTACGAGCTAAATAATTACCAGTGCTTTGAATAAATTGTATAGCAATAACTAATATCACCACGCAGATATAAGTAACAGTATTATCAAAACGTTGATACCCGTATGACACAGCTAAATCGCCAATACCGCCAGCACCAATAGCACCAGCCATCGCTGTAGCACCAATTAAACCTATAGTAGCAGTTGTAAGCGTTAAAATTAAAGAGCTAAATGCCTCTGGTAACATAAAATACCAAATAATTTGTATTGGCGTCGCTCCCATTGATTGAGCCGCTTCAATAATACCACTATTCACGTCAAGTAATGAATTTTCAACTAATCTAGCAATGTAAGGAGCAACATAAAATGTTAACGGAACAATCGCTGCTATAGTGCCAATAGAGCTATTTACAATGACCTTTGTTAAAGGTTGGATAGCAACTAATAAAATAATAAAAGGCAATGAGCGAACTATATTAATAATCGGATTGATAATACGAAACACTCGACTATTTTCTAATAGTCCATAAGGTCTTGTTGTAACTAAGCAAATACCAAGTGGAATTCCGATTAATGAACCTAAAATTAAGGAGAAAACTACCATAATTAGGGTGTCATAGAATGCTTGAACAAATTGTTCAGTGGTTACTGATGTTGCAAAGCAAGAGGCCAAATAGTCAATTATAGTATTAAATATTTCCATTTTTACTCATCTCCCAATGTTTAATTTCAGTGACTTGTACACCGCGCTCACGTAAGTAATGTACTGATTCTTTGATATTACTATCGTTACCTTTTAGTTGAACAAACATACTACCTAAAACCGTTTTTTCGATTTCTGACATATGGGCAAACAAAATATTGACGATAACTTTTTGTTGCAGTATAAGTGAATTTATCACGGGTTCTGACGCAGATCGTCCTAAGAATTCGAGCTTAAATAATTTAATATTTTCTTTTTTACCTTCTATTTCTAACAAATTTTCGACAACACCATTTGGAATTTGATTGTTGATCACTGAGCTAACAAAATTTTGAGTAGTTTGGTGTTTTGGTTGTCCAAATACGTCAAGTACGTTACCTTGTTCTATAATCTTGCCTTTTTCCATTACTGCAACTTTATGGCAAATTTGTTCAATTACATGCATTTCGTGAGTGATTAACACGACTGTTATTTTATATTTTTCATTGATTTTTTTGATTAAATCTAAAATAGCTTGAGTGGTTTGTGGATCAAGTGCTGAAGTTGCTTCATCACATAGTAAAATATCAGGATCGTTGGCTAAAGCTCGGGCGATACCAATGCGCTGTTTTTGCCCACCAGAAAGCTCTTTGGGATAGCTGTTGGCTTTATCACTTAATCCAACAAATTCCAAAAGTTCATAGACTTTTTGTTTAATCGAATGTTTATCTTTTTTGATTAAAATTAAAGGAATAGCAATATTTTCAAATACGGTTTTTGATTCAAGCAAATTAAAATGCTGAAAAATCATACCAATTTTTTGACGGGTTTGACGTAATTCGTTACTAGATAATTGATTTAATAGTTTATTTTGAATAATGACATTGCCTTGTGTTGGTTTTTCAAGAAAGTTAATTAAGCGCACTAAGGTACTTTTACCTGCGCCGCTGTAACCAATAATGCCGTAAATATCACCTTTACTGATGGTTAAATTAATATCGTTTAAAGCTTGTGTTGTGACGCCATTTCTTTCATATTGTTTTGAGACATGTTCAAATTTAATCATTGTTCATCACCTATTTATTTTGTTCTAGTTGAATAAGTGCTTGCTTAGGCAATTTGGCTGAATCATTTATTGCAGGTGTTTATATGGCATATTCAACGATTGACAATAATTGATATATCTAACGGTATCACAGGTTAAATTGTTGCTCTAATAATCGTTTTTTATATCTTATTCCATATAGTTATAAGATAGAATTACTTGGAATAAATGAATGCTTTTTTCTGTGTTAGAGTGTATTTAATGCTTATAGCTTATAGAGGATAGCTGAAATGAAAAATGCGTTTATCAAACAAAAAATATTTAAATACATATCAGTCGTTTTAGTTGCTAGTTCAGTGTTTTTGACTATTGGTTGTGATAATTCGTCTAAACCAGTCGATAATCAGACAAAAAAAGAAATTAGCATGGGCGTATCACCAGGTCCATATAACGATCTTTTTAATGATGCTGTTAAACCCATACTTGAATCAGAGGGTTATAAGGTTAAATTAGTGAATTTTCCGCATTTACTTGAATCAGATGTAGCTTTAAGTGAAGGTAGTATTGATTTAACCGTTGCACAGCACACAGCTTATATGAATGTGTTTAATGCCCAGCGTAAAGCAAATTTAAAATCGGTTGTGCATGTACCATCGGTACCTGCGGCAATATTTTCAAATAAGTTCACCTCATTAACGCAAGTTTTTTCAGGAGCAAAAGTTGCTATTCCACAAGATGCTTCTAATGCAGCTCGTTCATATAATCTACTAGAAAAAGCTGGTTGGATAAAATTAAAAAATAATACAAATCCTATTATTGTTAGTAAAAATGATATTGCTCAAAATATTGCAGGTATTGAAATTATTGAAATGGATTCGGCCAATATTCCTAGAGTGCTTAATGAATTAGATTTTGCGGTAATTCCAGGTAGCATTGTTTATTCTGCTAATATTGACTCGAACAAAGCATTACTTTCTGAAACCATCATTCCTGATTTGGAAATTATGGTTGTAGTGAATGAAGGAAACGAAAATAGTCGATGGGCTCAAGATGTGAAGCGTATTTATCAATCTCAACAATTTAAAGATTATATGAAAACGCATAACCAAAATGGTTATTGGGTGATGCCTCAAGAATAAGCATAGCAAGGTAAAGTAATGAAGAAAAGCCCGTTTGATAACGGGCATTTTAGTATCGTGCCATCTGTTTATCAATTGTTAGCGCCCAAGCATCAATCCCTCCTGTAAGATTATAGAGAAAGTTAGGATCAAATCCGTTTTCTGCTAAATAATGAGCAACAGTTAGGCTACGTCTGCCGTGATGACAATAAATAACAATATCGATTTCATCTGGGATTTTATCTAGATATAAAGGGATCATATTCATTGGAATATGAGTTGCGTTGCCAATACTGCAAATGGCTATTTCATTGGGTTCTCGTACATCGAGTAGAAATAGATTATCTTGCTGATTTAATTTTTGTGCAAGTTCTGTGGGAGTGATTTCTTTTATTGTCATTATTTAAAACTTATTAAAGTGCTTGTAAAAAAGTTTCAGGAAACTCTACGTTTTAGTATAAAATTTCAACTTCAATTTTAAATTTATTAATAGCATCCTACAACGATATTGCAGAATGCTATTTCCTACTTAGGCTTCTAGTGCCTTGTTAATTTTCTCAAATAAATCTTTAGATAAATTTTCAATTTTTAGCAATGCCTCAAGTGCTTTTTGCATCTGCTTTTGACGCTTTTTGTCATAACGTTTTAATCGAATTAGAGGATCGATAAGCCTTGCTGCAACTTGCGGATTTTTTTGGTTTAACTCAGTGAGAATTTCAACTAAAAATTGATAACCACTGCCATCTTCAGCGTGAAATGCCACAGGGTTATTATTTACAAATGCTCCAATTAATGCACGAATCCGATTTGGGTTACTGAGTGTAAATGAGCGGTGAGTTAATAATTTTTTCACGGTAGCAAGAACATTCTTTTCTGGGCTTGTTGCGTTTAGTGCTAACCATTTGTCCATAACAAGTCCATCTTGATGCCATTTGTCATCAAAGTTAGCCAATAACTCAGTTCGACAATCAAGTTCAGCTTTTACAGCAACACTCAAGGCGGCTAAACAATCAGTCATATTATTTGCTTGATAATATTGTTGGTTAACCAATGTATTGGCGTGCGAATTATCATCGGCATGAGCTAATAAAGTTAAACAACAGTTTTTAAGTGACCGCTTAGCAATGTCATTATGTTTAATTTGATATTGTGATGTTTTATTGTGGTGATAAACGGCTAATAATTCATCATAAAATTCGTTTGCAAAATTAGTTAACAAAAATAGACGCACTTGATGAATTGCGATTGGATCAACCACAGTAAATAAATTCGCCAACTCGTTTTCAGATGGCAAGGTTAATATTTGTGCAATAAGGAAAGGGTCAGTTTTTTCTGATAACAATACGGCTCTAAATGCATCTAATACTGAATCAGGCAACATTAAATTTTGATTTTCTTGATAATTTTCCACATTCAAGCGAACATATTTTGCTAATAACATTTGAGCTGCATCGTAACGGCTAAATGCGTTAGTAGCGTGTTGCATTAAGAAAATAAGATCATTATCTTGATAATCATAAGTTAACTTAACAGGTGCTGAAAAATCACGTAATACTGAAATAATCGGTTTTTGAGTTACGTTATCAAAGATAAATTGTTGTTTGTTTTGTATTAAATTTAAAACATGGTGAACAGATTTTCCTTGGTATTGTAGTGGAATTATTTCACCATTATGTTGATATAACTCGATATCAAGTGGGATATGCAAAGCTTGTTTTTGTGCTTGATCTTGAGTAGCTGGCGTATATTGTTCTACTGTTAAAGTATATTGTCGATTTTTCTCGTCATAATTATCGGTAATGGTTAGTTCAGGTGTTCCTGATTGGCTATACCATAATTTAAATTGAGTTAAATCAATACCTGAGGCATCTTGCATGGCTGCAACAAAATCATCACAAGTTGCGGCACTACCATCATGGCGTTTAAAATAAAGTTTCATCCCTGATTGGAATTTATCTTCTCCTAATAAAGTATGCATCATTCGAATAACTTCAGCGCCTTTTTCGTACACGGTGACTGTGTAAAAGTTATTCATTTCTATTACTTGTTCAGGGCGAATCGGGTGAGACATTGGGCTAGCATCTTCGGCAAATTGAACGGTGCGCAAAAGTTTGACATCCTCAATGCGTTTTACTGCACGAGATCCCATATCAGCGCTAAATTCCTGATCTCGAAATACAGTTAATCCTTCTTTTAAACTAAGTTGGAACCAGTCGCGACAGGTTACCCGATTACCAGTCCAGTTGTGAAAATATTCATGACCAATTACACCTTCAATACCTAGATAGTCATCATCTGTTGCTGTTTGTGGTTTGGCAAGCACATATTTTGAATTAAAGATATTTAATCCTTTGTTTTCCATTGCTCCCATATTGAAAAAATCAACCGCTACAATCATAAAGATATCTAAGTCGTATTCAAGCCCAAAGCGTGTTTCGTCCCAACGCATGGCATTTTTTAAGCTTGTCATAGCCCACTGCGAACGATCTAAATTACCTTTATCAACGTAAATTTCTAAATCAACTTTCCGCTTTGATTGCGTGATAAACTGATCTTTTAAAATATCAAAATCACCAGCAACTAATGCAAATAAGTAAGCCGGTTTCGGAAAAGGATCTTGCCATTGTACCCAATGACGTCCATCTGCAAGCTCGCCTTGCGCTATGCGATTACCGTTCGAAAGTAGATAAGGATAATGTTGTTTATTCGCGGTAATACGTGTTGAAAAGCGAGCAAGAACGTCAGGTCTGTCAAGATAATAGGTAATATGGCGGAATCCTTCTGCTTCACATTGAGTACAGAGCGCTTCGCCTGATACATATAATCCTTCAAGTGCTGTATTGTCAATTGGTTTGATTTCGTTAACAATCGTTAATGTAAATTCTGCTGGAACACGCTGAATGATTAAACCAGCTTTTGTGAGCTGATAATCATGCCATGGTTGTTCGTCAATATTAACAGAAATCAATTTAAGATCTTCACCATCTAAAATTAAATTGTCCGCTTCATTATTTTTCTTAACAACACGGCTACGAGCTGTGACGGTTGTTATTTCGGGAGCTAAATCAAAATCAAGATCAATGTCGGTAATGGTAAAATCGGGTGATTTATAATCAAGACGATTTTTGGCAATAGGCTGCGATTCAGGTGTTTTTATATTCATGTTGTTATGACCTTTTGGTTTGAAATCAATTTATATTTTATACTGATCGATATTATAGTCGATTAAAAACAATCTTATTACATAATTAATCTATATCTTCATTATTATTCTGCTATAATCTTTGAAATTTTTATTTAAAGCAATAGCACTAAATTTACATGTTACCAGCAATAATTACATCAATATTAGATACTGATGCTTATAAGTTGCATATGCAGCAAGCTGTATTTCATTACTACCCAGAGGTAACTGTCGTTGCGCAGTTTCGTTGTCGTAGTGATGATTTATTGGGACAATATATTGATGAAATAATACATCAAGTGAAATTAATGGAATCATTAGCGCTGTCTGATGATGAATTTAACTATTTATCAAATATTTCCTTTTTTAAATCTGACTATTTAAATTGGCTTAAAAAATGGCGTTTCAATAGTGATTTGCTCACTATAAAAAATGAAGATGGAGTGCTTTCTATTACAATTGAAGGTAAATGGCTAGATGTTATTCTATGGGAAGTGCCATTACTTGCCGTTATCAGTGAAATTGTTCATAAAGATCGTTCACCTAATATTGGAGTTTCTGAGGCACTAGCTCGGCTAAAAGATAAATTGGCGTTGTTTAATGAAAAAACAGCTAATATGGATATGTCGGGCTTTAATTTAATGGATTTTGGTACACGTAGGCGTTATTCGTTTGCGGTGCAAGAGGCAGTTGTCAGTTATTTGAAAACACACTTTCATAACTTTCATAGTACTAGCAATTATTTACTGGCTTATCGTTTAGGGCTTACTCCTGTTGGAACCCAAGCACACGAGTGGTTTCAAGCTCACCAACGTTTAAGTGCTAATCTTCAAGATTGCCAAAGAAATGCTCTTCAAGTTTGGTTAGATGAATATCCTCATGACTTAGGAATAGCATTAACAGATTGTATTACAATGGATGCATTTTTACGTGATTTTGATTTGCATTTTGCTTCCCATTATCAAGGGCTTCGTCATGATTCAGGTGATTCAATTCAATGGGGTGAAAAAGCAATTGCTCATTATCAGCAATTGGGCATAGATCCACAAACTAAACTTTTGGTTTTTTCTGATAGCTTAAATTTTGATAAGGCGATTAAAATCTATCAACATTTTAATCATCGCGTAAAATTATCTTTTGGCGTCGGCGGTTTTTTAGCTTGTGATATTCCATCTAAAGATGCCAATACCAAAGCATTGAACATTGTGCTTAAATTAACGGAATGTAATAATCAATCTGTGGCTAAACTATCAGATAGTCCAGGTAAAACGATATCTCAGGATTTAGATTTTATTGATGAATTAAAACGAACTTTTAGTGTTAAACAATGATAATAATTCATGTTTAACTTATTATTAATATTAGAAACTAAAAATTAGTAATAAGAAACAAGTTATTCAAGAATTCCATTTCGTTATGGGATAGTCTTTAGAATATATCTGTATTACTTTAAATATTACTTAAACAAATTAATGTAGAGATGGATAATTAAATGACTTCAGTTGCACCTATTGTTGATGTGTTACAAGGCAAAATTGCTGTTGGTAGCACTATTTCAGTTCAAGGCTGGGTAAGAACTCGCCGTGATTCTAAAGCAGGTATTTCATTTTTAGCTGTTTACGATGGTTCCTGCTTTGATCCTATTCAAGCTGTTATTGAAAATAATTTACCTAATTATGAACAAGAAATCTTGCGTCTAACAGCTGGTTGTTCCGTTAAAGTCACTGGTAAAGTAGTGGAGTCACCAGGTCAAGGTCAAAAATATGAATTACAAGCAACGCAAGTTGAAGTGTATGGCTTTGTTGACGATCCCGAAACTTACCCAATGGCAGCAAAGCGCCATTCAATTGAATATCTTCGTGAAGTGGCTCACTTGCGTGCAAGAACCAATATTGTTGGTGCGATAACGCGTGTACGCCATACGCTTGCGCAAGCAATTCATCAGTTTTTTAATGATCGTGGCTTTTATTGGCTATCAACTCCTATTATTACCGCATCAGATACTGAAGGGGCGGGCGAAATGTTCCGCGTTTCAACACTTGATATGCTAAATCTGCCTAAATCTGATAATGGTAAAGTTGATTTTGATAAAGATTTCTTTGGTAAAGAAGCTTTTTTAACCGTTTCTGGACAATTAAACGCTGAAACTTATGCTTGTGCACTTTCTAAAGTTTATACTTTTGGTCCAACATTTAGAGCAGAGAACTCAAATACTACTCGCCATTTAGCTGAGTTTTGGATGATGGAGCCTGAAGTAGCGTTTGCTGATCTAGATGATAACGCTAAGCTTGCTGAAGATATGTTGAAATATGTGTTTAAAGAAGTGCTAGAAAAACGTGCTGATGATATGCAATTTTTTACCCAGCATGTCGATAAAGAAGCAATTAATCGTCTTGAAAACTTTATTAATGCTGATTTTGCTCAAGTGGATTACACTGATGCTATCACTATATTACAAAATTGTGATGCTAAATTTGAAAACCCAGTCAGCTGGGGAATTGATTTAGCTTCAGAACATGAACGTTATTTAGCTGAACAACATTTTAAAGCACCAGTGGTAGTAAAAAACTATCCGAAAGATATTAAAGCGTTTTATATGCGTATGAATGATGACGGTAAAACGGTAGCGGCAATGGATGTTTTAGCGCCAGGAATTGGTGAAATCATTGGTGGATCTCAGCGTGAAGAGCGTTTAGATATGTTGGATAAGCGCATGGAAGAATTGGGACTCAAAAAAGAAGATTATTGGTGGTATCGTGATTTACGTCGATACGGTACTGTGCCGCATTCTGGTTTTGGTCTTGGTTTTGAACGTTTAATTGTTTATGTAACAGGTGTTCAAAATGTGCGCGATGTTATCCCATTCCCAAGAACACCGCGTAATGCAAACTTTTAGGTTGATTAAAATCCCTAACAAGAATTTATTGAAAGTTACAGCTGGTAGATATTCATCTGTTTTAGTTTAAAAAATAATCAAACAGGATTAAAATTAGACTTAGACACTAAATTTAATGAAAAGTTCGCTTGATTTTAAAAAAAATTTATACATAATTTACACTACTGTAAAAAGTAGAAAAATAATAGATAAAAATATTATTTTTTGGATGAATAATTATTGTACGAAAATTGACACTAAACTTATGAAAGTGTCTTTTTAAAAAATAACCATGAGGGTAAAAAATGAAACGTAATCTATTAGCAATCGCTATCCCTGCGCTTTTAGTCGCAGCTGGTGCAAATGCATCTATCGAAGTTTGGAACAAAGATGGTAATAAAGTTGACTTTTACGGTCGAGTAAAAGCAGCTAACAACATCACTGATCGTGGTCAAAAAGACGAAGGTGATGATACTTCAGCTCGTTTAGGTATGTCAGGCCAAACTCAAATCACTGATAGCGTAACTGGTTATGGCCGTTGGGAATATGAAGCGAAAGCGGGTAAAGATTCTAGCAACGAAGTACGTTATGCATTTGCTGGCTTAAACTTTGGTGATGCTGGTTCATTCGACTATGGTCGTAATGACGGTGTGTTAAAAGCAATTACTGCTTATACTGACGTATTACCACAATTTGGTGGTGATGCAGCAAACAACGATTGGAACGTACTTTCAGCTCGTACTAAAGCTGTTGCAACTTACCGTAATAATAACTTCTTCGGTTTAACTGATGATATCAGCTTTGCATTACAATATGCTGATAATGGTGATAACTCAAATGATTTTAAAGAGGATGCAGTCAGAGGTGAATCTCGTGAAGCTTATGGTGCAAACGTTCAATGGAACATCTTTGACACTGGTTTAACTGCTGGTGCTGGTTATGCACAAACTTCAAACAGCGATAATCGTCAAAGTACTTGGGCTGGTGGTCTTAAATATGATAACTATAATCTATATTTAGCAGCTAACTACTTCCAAAGTAAGTTTAAAGACGTAGTTGAATATTCATGGCCTAATGGTTATACAAAAAATGCTGATGGTAAAGTTAGAGGCTTTGAATTAGTAGCTCAATATGGTATTGATTTAGAAGTGGGTCGTATCACTCCATCTTTAGCTTATGTTCAACATAAAGTTAAAGCTGATTCAGTTCATTTCACTGATAATAATGTTCATTACCGTGGTCATGGATTTAATTCACCTGTAGCTAAATACGTATCTTTAGGTGCAACTTACGATCTAAACAAAAACTTCAGTACAATTGTTGAATACAAATTCAACTTGTTAGATCGTGATGATTACGGTGCTTATAAAAACACCAAAAATTCACACGGTCACGGTAGCAAACCAGGTACTAAAGACGTGTTAGGTGTTGGTTTAATTTATCAATTCTAATCTCTTAATATCTTATAAAAAGGCACTTAGTTGCCTTTTTTTTCGCCTCTTAAATTCATTCCTATCTAAAAAACATTTTATGTCTAAAAAAAATTATAATAAGTATTAAAATATTCGAAAATTCGCAGAATAAATCAAAATTTCATTGTTAAATAAGCAATCTATACAATAGAGTCAGTGTTTATCAGGCAAAAATGACTATCACAGTAATAATATAATTGCTAATTATTAGCAGTTATTTGTTAAACCAGAGCAAAGTAATTTGCATCTTTAATAATATAAAATACCTTTGAGGGTAAAAAATGAAACGTAATCTATTAACAATCGCTATTCCTGCACTTTTAATTGCAGGTACAGCAAACGCTTCTATTGAAGTGTGGAATAAAGATGGTAATAAAGTTGACTTTTATGGTCGTGTTTACGCATTAAACTATATTACTGATCGTAATAATCAAACGGGTGAAGGTGACAAAACCACTGCACGTTTAGGTATGTCAGGTCAAACACAAGTGACAGACAGCGTAACTGGCTATGGTCGTTGGGAGTATGAAGCAAAGACAGGTAAAAATGCTGATAATGAAACTCGTTATGCATTTGCTGGTTTAAACTTTGGTGATTTTGGTTCATTCGACTATGGTCGCAATGATGGTGTATTAAAAACATTAACATCTTACACTGACGTTTTACCAGAATTTGGTGGTGATGCTTCTGATAATGATCTTTATGCATTAACAGCTCGTACTAAAGCCGTTGCAACCTACCGTAATTCAGATTTCTTTGGCTTAGTGAATGGTTTACGTTTTGCCGTTCAATATGCGGATAACGGAGATAACAGCTCAACGCGTCATTTCGGTAATTATACTCTTAATGATAAACGCAATAGTGCTGAAGCATGGGGTTCAGTTGTTGATTGGGATGTGCTTGATACTGGTTTATCTGTTGGTGCTGGTTATGCACAAACTGGTGGTCATAAAGATGCTAAAGCATGGTCAGCTGGTATCAAATATGATAACGACAACCTTTATTTAGCTGCGTTATATATTCAAGGCAAGCAAAAATATGGTTGGGATAATGCCTCAACTACTCATAGCGCTGATGATTTAAAAACCAAAGGCTATGAATTAGTTGCTCAATATGGTATTGACTTTGAAGTGGGTCGCTTAACGCCATCTGTTGCTTATATCCAACATAAAGTTAAGGATGCATCTAGTTATTCAAGTGATGCAGGGCTTAAAGGTAATGATTTAGCTAAATATGTTGATGTTGGTTTAACTTATGACTTTAACAAAAACCTACAAGCTATTATCGATTATAAAATTAACTTGTTAGATAAAGATGATATCGGTGCACGCCGTGCTTTATATGAAGATGGTTCATTTACTAAATCACAAATCAAGGGCACAACAAAAGACACAGTAGCACTTGGTTTAATTTACCAATTCTAATTGATTGTATCTTTATTTTTAAAAGGCACTTCGGTGCCTTTTTTTATTATCTATTATCAATTAAATAACCCTTGCGCTTTGATTAATACTCTGTTAAAAATTAAAAAGAATATAATAATGAATTAGGATACGATGATGCTATATACCACACGTAAATTACTGGCTAAAAAAAATATTGCTTTAGTTGCTCACGATCACTTGAAAG
Organism: Gilliamella sp. Gris1-4; assembly: GCF_001690335.1. NCBI lineage: Bacteria > Pseudomonadati > Pseudomonadota > Gammaproteobacteria > Orbales > Orbaceae > Gilliamella > Gilliamella sp. Gris1-4. The sequence continues at coordinate 28,934 of NZ_LZHA01000047.1, forward strand.
ATTCTTTATTAAATTGGTGTAAAAAAAATCGTGAAGAGCTTTCTCGTCATAATTTATGTGGCACGGGCACTACTGGAACATTAATAAAGCAAGAAACAGGATTAAATATCACGCCAATGTTAAGTGGTCCGATGGGGGGAGATCAGCAGATAGGTGCATTAATTGCAGAAGGTAAAATTGATATCTTAATCTTTTTTTGGGATCCACTTAATGCTGTACCTCATGATCCAGATGTGAAAGCGTTGTTACGATTATCTACTGTTTGGAATATTCCAGTTGCCACTAATCAAGCCACAGCCAATGCATTAATTCAGTCCTCTATTTTTACGCAAGAAGTTGATATTGAAATTCCTGATTATCAAAACTATTTAACTCAAAGAGTTAAATAAATGCCAATACCATCTCAAATTCGTAAAACAGGTCGGCAAATACTTTTACTTGATAATCTGTTTATTGTCTTGGGTTTTTATGTTGTGTTTCCGCTTGTTTCAACCCACTTTGTTAGTCAAGTTGGTTGGAGTGCACTTTTTGTTGGTTTTGCGTTAGGATTTCGGCAATTTGTTCAACAAGGTTTTGGTATTATTGGTGGTGCTATTGCTGATCGATTTGGTGCTAAACCAATGATTGTTGCTGGCATGTTTTTACGTTGTGTTGGTTTTATTTCTATGGCGATTGCTAGTGAGCCTTGGTTATTATTACTTTCTTGCTTACTTTCAGCGTTAGGCGGACTACTATTTGATCCGCCTCGTATGGGACTGACTATTAAATTTACTCGTCCACATGAGCGAGGTAAGTTCATATCACTGTTAATGATACAAGATAATGCCGGAGCTGTAATAGGGGCTCTTATTGGTGGAATTTTAATTGATTATGACTTCCATTTAGTATGCTGGTGTGGTGCTTTTATTTTTTTCTTATGTGGAATTTTTAATTTTTTCTTCCTGCCAGCTTACCATATTGCTATTGGCAAAGCGCCTATTATTAATGGTATGAAAATGGTTATCAAAGATAAAAAGTTCACCCGCTATGTTCTTACGTTAACTGGTTATTATGTACTATGGGTGCAAATAATGTTGATGTTACCTTTAACAATCACAAACGTGTCAGGTAGCCCAAGTTATGTAAAATGGATGTATGCTATACAAGCTTCTATTTCTCTCGTACTGCTTTATCCACTTGCTCGATGGAGCGAAAAATATTTCAGATTAGATCAGCGCCTTAAATTTGGTCTATTTTTAATGTCATTTGCTTTTATTATTATTGGTTTTACATCACAATTAATCGTACTATTATCACTTATTGCACTGTTTTACTTTGGTGCAATTATTGCTGAACCAGCCCGTGAAACCTTGTCGACTGTATTAAGTAATCCCAAAGCAAAAGGTAGTTATATGGGATTTAGCCGTTTAGGGCTTGCGCTTGGTGGATTTATTGGTTATACCGGTGCAGGTTGGTTATATGATATTGCTATACAAATAGGATTTCCGCACCTTCCATGGATTGTGCTTACTACAATTGGACTATTAACTTTAAGTTATTTACATCATCAATTTAAAAATGAGTCGCCAATGCATCCTATTAAAATGCGGAAGATTGGCTAATTTCGCCATCTTTAAATAAAATCGCTTCGCCAGTATTAAGTTTTTGCCATATCTCATTTGAAGTTAATGGTAAGGTTGAAATGATAGTAACAATATCATTGGGTGTTGTATGTTTTTGAAAATCAATTTCTACATCTTCGTCCAGTAATTTTGCTTTGCCAAATGGTGCTTTACGGGTTATCCAATGCAAATTCGTTGTGCAATAGGCAAACACATATTGCCCATCAGAAAGTAGCATATTGAATATGCCTAGTTGGCTTAATTGATCGGCACATTGCTTAATAAAATTAAATAGCTCAAGATCATCGACAGTTTTTTGCGAATATTTTTGCTGTAATTGATTAATTAAATAGCAAAAGGCAAATTCGCTATCGGTTTCTCCAACAGGTTGAAAAAGCCCTGTATCTAAATTTTGGTAATTGGTTAATTGTCCATTGTGGGCAAAAGTCCAATTTTTACCCCAGAGTTCGCGGGTGAATGGGTGGGTATTTTCTAGTGCGACACCGCCTCGATTTGCTTGTCGAATATGAGCAATCACAGCTTTAGATTTGATGGGATATTCTTTCACCATTTTAGCAATAGGCGAATAGCTACAAGGCTCTGGATCTTTAAATGTTCGGCAACCTTTTCCTTCGTAGAAAGTAATTCCCCAACCATCTTTATGAGGACCTTTGTCCCCACCTCGTTTTATTAGGCTTGTAAAACTAAAACAAATATCGGTTGGTACATTGGCGCTCATACCCAATAATTCGCACATATTATTTAGCCATCTCTTTTTCAATTAACAGAATAAGAATATGAATAACTTTGATGTGGATTTCTTGCACACGATCGGCATAACCAAAATGCGGAACACGAATATCAACATCAGCAAGTCCATTCATCTTACCACCATCTTTACCAGTTAACGTAATAATTTTCATCCCTTTTTGTTTTGCTGCTTCAATAGCCTTAAGCACGTTAGCTGAGTTCCCTGAAGTAGAGATACCTAAAAGTACATCACCTTTCTGGCCTACACCCTCAACATAACGTGAAAAAATAGAATCAAATCCAAAATCATTACCAACACACGAAATGTGACTTACATCTGATATGGCAATCGCTGGATAAGCAGGGCGATTATCACGATAGCGACCAGTTAATTCTTCAGCAAAATGCATAGCATCACAATGAGAGCCACCATTACCACATGATAAAACTTTACCACTATGTTTAAACGAATCAGCAATTAAAATAGCAGCTTTTTGGATTTGTTGGAGATTTTTATCGTCTGAAACAAAATTAGTTAATACGTCAATAGCTTGGTTTAATTCATCACGAATATTGTCAATATACACAGGTATTTCTCCATCAATAATAAATAAATTTATAGACTATTGTAATTTGTTCAAAATAGCTTGCAAGCGATAAAATAAAATTCCTTATTTTGACAAAAGATTTTAGAAAGTATGCTGTTAAGTGTAAAAATAAGGATTGAAATAAAAATAAATTAAAATTATTTCTAATCATAATGGTTGAAATAACAACAAAATTTAAATTAATTTTAAACTTAACAAATAATACATTTGCAATAGTTAAATTCTTTGCGTTTATTTTAAATAATATATTGGGTAGAACTTGGTCGTAACGCCATTTGCCAATAGGATAAGTCTTTAATTCGTGATACAATTTACTAAGTATTTTTTCACGCAAAACAGAGTGAAATGGCATTTAAAATAAAATTAATAAGGAATTAATATGCAAACGATTGAAGGTAAAGTTGCTGCACCAAAAGCTAAAGTTGCAATTGTAGTGGCACGTTTTAATCATTTTATTAATGATAGCCTAGTAAATGGTGCAATTGATGCATTGACACGTATTGGACAAGTTGATGATAAAAATATCACTGTTATTTGGGTTCCCGGTGCTTATGAAATTCCTCTAGCTGTTAAAGTTGCTGCACAGTCCAAAAAATATGATGCCGTTGTGGCGTTAGGTACCGTAATTCGTGGTAGTACAGCGCATTTTGATTTTGTTGCTGGTGAATCAAGCTCTGGATTATTAAGTACAAGTTTAGACAACACTATTCCAGTAGGATTTGGTATTTTAACCACCGAAAGTATAGAACAAGCAATTGAACGTGCAGGCACTAAGGCAGGCAATAAAGGAGCTGAAGCTGCATTAACTGCGCTGGAAATGCTAAATATTATTAAAGCAATTAAGGAGTAATTTTGTGGCATTAGTTAATCCTCGTCGTCGAGCAAGAGAATGTGCGGTACAAGCCATTTACTCTTGGCAAGTTTCCAGAAACGATCTGGCTGATGTTGAGACAAGTTTTATTACAGAACAAGATATGAAAGGCGTCGATTCTAAGTATTTTCGTGAATTATTAAATGGTGTAGCAAAAAATACTACCGAATTAGATGATAAAATGACGCCTTATCTCACTGAACGATCTGTTGATGAATTAGGACAAATTGAATTAGCGATACTTAGAATCGCACTGTATGAATTAATGAAACGTCAAGATGTGCCCTATAAAGTGGTAATTAATGAAGCCATTGATTTAACAAAAACCTTCGGTGCTGCTGACAGCCATAAATTTGTTAATGGCGTATTAGATAAAATAGCCCCAACCATTCGTACGCGATAACCGATTAATTGTGAGATTGATATGAACGACAATACCGAAAAAAATAAACCATCTATTTTTTACGCAAAAAATAGTGAATCTAAAAAGCATTCTCGCTCGGCTATTGAAAAGCCTTCTCGATGGAAAGACAAACGTAAAGATGATTCATCTCAGTTGAAATCTAAACGAGATCGTCATGATCGTATTGAAACATTCAAACCTCGAAATGATAAATCTGAGTTTGCAAAAAAGCGTTTTAATGTTGAACTTAATCAATCTCAATCATCTATCGATAATGATTCACCATGGCAAAAAAAGGTTCGTGATAATGAGCAAGTACCTACTTTTGGCTATGATGGCTATCGCCAACGTAAAGAAGAAACTTTAGTTTATAGTGAAAATAGCTGTAAAGCAGTTTTCAAACATCGACGCACAGCTATTGTTAAACTATTTATTACCCAAGAGATGACTTACCAGTTTAAAGATCTAATAGACTGGTTAGTCAAACAACGGTTAGGTTATGATGTTATCTCTAGTGAGCAAATTAGTAAAATAACTCAAACTCAACACCATGGCGGTGTCTGCCTAATTGTAAAAAAACGTGTTCCACTTACCTTATTGGATTATTTAGAAAATAATAGTAATAAAGATCATGATTGTATTTTAGCTATTGATGATGTTCATAATCCCCATAATTTAGGTGGCTTAATTCGTAGTGCTGCTTTTTATGGTGTTAATGGCGTTATATTACGTCAAACGAATTTACTTGATAGTGGCGCTGCCATGCGTGTGGCAGAAGGTGGTATTGAGGCTGTTGAATCAATTAAAAGTGATGATTTTGTTGCTTCACTTGATATGCTCAAACAGCGTGGTTACCAAGTTGTTGCGTTATTACCGTGTCAGGCAAAATCCATTGCATCAACTGAATTGCATAAAATCAAGTTTGATAAAAAAGTTGCGTTAGTTATATTTCAACAAATTAATATAAAACTTATTAATTATGCTAATGTTGTTGTCCATTTAAAGGGCAATGATAACATGCCGGCATTAAATATTTCGGTTGCAACGGGTATTTTATTATCTAATTTACAAAAATAATAAAATATTATTTTATCTTTATTATCAACTATTTGGATGGTAAAAGTTATTTTACTAATTGGTAGAATATATCAAATAGCATGATTTGATTAGAAATTGCTTTTTTTTTCTGTAAATTGTTATTAGTTATTGTGTATTTTGGTAATGGTTATGACTTTAAAGCATAAAGTTGGTTTAATTTTCGGGAAGTTTTATCCTTTACATTGTGGTCATATTTATTTGATTGAAAAAGCAATGAGCCAAGTTGATGTATTACATATCATATTGGGCTGTGAGGTATCACGTGATAAGCAGCTATTTGATAAAAGCCGCTTACCCAAACAACCACAAGTTAGCGACCGTTTTTCATGGTTAAAAGAGACGTTCAAAGATCGCCACAATATTCATATCCATGTACTTGATGAAGCTGGTATTGAATTTTATCCCAATGGTTGGCAAGATTGGAGCTACCGCGTTAAGCAAATTCTTTCCGAACATAAAATTAAGCCTAATGTCGTATTTACTAGTGAACCGCAAGATGTCAAAAATCATGAACTCTATTTTGGCTGTCCGGTAATTATTGTCGATGCCAATCGAGATTTTATGAACATCAGCGCAACACAAATCCGTGAAAATCCTTATAAAAATTGGTCTTTTATTGCACAAGCAGCAAAACCTTTTTTTGTTAAAAAAGTAGCTATTGTTGGTCAAAATAGATTCCGTGATTTACCTATTCAACTTGCTAATATTTATAATACTCAATATGTACCTAATGGTTATATTAATTATATTGAGCGAGAAATCTTAACTCAACATAACAAGCGTTATTTGAGTGAATCTGATTTTATGAAAATTGCGATGTTACATGTAGAACGGATTTCAAAAGCTATTGAAATCGCTAATAAGGTCGTTTTTACCTCAATTGATTTTGAAACACTAGCACAGTACTACCATCAATTATTTCAAAAAGATAATGAAATTTTAAAAGCCTTTAAGGACAGTTATCATTTTGATTTAGTCATTCACGAAAAAGATTTAATCCCAAAATCTTCACGGCTGGAACATTTTGAAACAATCACAAAAGAGGTTGAAGCATTATTGATTTAGTTCATCACATTTATTGAGGCTTATGTTAAAATAAGTCAAATATTTGTGATAGGTAAATTTTTATGTCTCAATCTTCTGACAAACAAGACGATACAAATCAAGAAAAAATTGATTTTGGTTACAAACAAGTTCCCAAACAAGAAAAAGTAAAACGTGTTGCTGAAGTATTTCATTCTGTTGCTGATAAATATGATGTTATGAATGATCTAATGTCATTTGGCATACATCGTATTTGGAAAAAAATTACCATTGAATATAGTAGCGTGCGTAAAGGTCAAAAAGTTTTAGATTTGGCAGGAGGCACTGGTGATTTAACGGCAAAATTCTCGCAACTTGTTGGTGATGATGGATTGGTTGTGTTAGCTGATATTAACGAATCGATGTTAAAAGTGGGGCGAGATAAGCTACGTGACAAAGGCTTATTTAAAAACATTGAATATGTACAAGCTAATGCCGAGGAATTACCTTTTGCAGATAACTATTTCGATTGTATTACTATTTCATTTGGATTACGTAATGTCACCGACAAAGAAAAAGCATTACGATCCATGTGGCGAGTATTAAAACCTGGCGGGCGTTTATTAATTCTTGAATTCTCTAAACCGCAATATCAAATTCTGAATAAAGCGTATGATCTATACTCATTTACCATGTTACCATTGATGGGGAAAATAGTGGCAAATGATTCTGAAAGTTACCGTTATTTAGCTGAATCTATCCGTATGCATCCTGATCAAAATACATTGAAAAAAATGATGGAAGATGCAGGATTTGTCGATGTGAAATATCACAATATGACTGGTGGTATAGTTGCGTTACATACTGGCTTTAAATTTTGATGCGATGAATAATAATGACATTTTTTAGACTGTTTAAGATATTAACTGTATTTCGAGCTTATCAATTAAATGAATTGTTGCCAAAACATCGTTCATCAAAATGGTTGCGTACTTTAATATTTTGTATGTTTTGGGTTAGAGCTAAAGCAAAACATCAAGAAATCGGTGAACGTTTACAACTAGCGTTACAAGAACTAGGTCCAGTTTGGGTGAAAATTGGACAAATGATCTCAACTCGACGAGACATTTTACCAAAACACATAGCCGATGCTTTGGCAAAATTACAAGACCAAGTTAACCCTTTTGACGGTAAAATTGCCAAACAATTAATTGAGTCAGCTTTAGAGCAGTCAATTGATTATTATTTTGCAGATTTTGACGAAAAACCACTAGCATCAGCATCAATAGCTCAGGTTCATACGGCGGTATTAAAACATAGTCAAGCTGAAGTGGTTATCAAAGTCTTACGTCCTAATATTTTACAGGTTATCCAAGCTGATATTGGCTTGATGTATTGGGTGGCTAAACAATTTACTAAACGAATCGAATCAGGCGAAAAATTACGAGCTGTTGAAATAGTGCATGATTATGAAATGACACTATTAAAAGAGTTAGATTTGCAAAAAGAAGCTTACAATACGGTTAGATTGCGTGACAATTTTATCAATAGCGACATTTTATATATTCCTTATGTTTACCAAGATTTATGCCGAAAAAATGTGATGGTTGAAGAGCGTATTAAAGGGATTCCCATTGCAGATATCAATCAGTTAAAGCAAAATAATGTTGATATGAAATTACTTGCAGAACGAGGAGTACAAGCTTTCTTTACCCAAGTGTTTCGCGATAACTTTTTTCATGCTGACATGCATCCAGGTAACATTTTTGTTGATATTACTGAACCACAAAATCCACGTTATATTGGTATTGATTGTGCCATTGTTGGTATATTAAGTGCTGATGATCAACGCTATCTTGCAGAAAATTTCTTAGCATTTTTCAATCGAGATTATCGAAAAATAGCCGAAACCTATATTGCATCAGGCTGGGTACCAGCAACAACGGATGTTATTGCACTTGAAATGGCAATGCGCAATGTATGTGAGCCCGCATTTTCAAAACCACTTTCTGAAATCTCATTTTCACAGATTTTACTACAATTATTTCAAGTTGCACGTCAATTTGACATGGATATCCAACCCCAACTAACCTTACTTGAAAAAACACTATTTTATATTGAAGGACTGGGTCGTCAGCTCTATCCAGAACTTGATTTGTGGCAAACAGCAAAGCCGTTTCTAGAAAAGTGGTATCGAGATAAATATAGCGCTAAAAAGATACTACAACAAGCTTGGGAATCGCTACCTCAATGGCGAGTTATGTTGCCACAGTTACCAGAAAAATTAAATGATTATGAACGAATCTCCAAACAGATGAATATTCAGTTACAGCAAATCAATCAAGAACTACAGCGTAGTAAAAAACGTGAACGAAATTTATACACAATAATTGCGCTATTTTTTGCATTATGCATTATTATATTGATTGTGAATTAAGGACTGGGCACCAAGCTAGTTATTTGGGGAAATCATAATTTATGTGTATAATTTAGTTATTAATCTACTGGAGATAATTATCATGATGCCAAGCTTGCCTCAACTCCTCATATTAGTTGCAGTTGTTGTATTATTATTTGGAACAAAAAAATTACGAACATTAGGCTCCGATCTTGGCGCATCAATTAAAGGCTTAAAAAAAGCAATGAATGATGATGACGGCCACGACCAAAAAGAGCACGACAATTTACAAAAAGTCGAAAATATTGACTCATCAGAAACTAACAATACAGATACTAACAATAGCAAAAAAGAGTAACCCGTGTTCGACATCAGCTTTGGTCAGTTATTATTGGTATTAATTATTGGTCTGGTGGTTTTAGGACCAGAACGATTACCTATTGCCATAAAAACAGTTGCAGGATGGATAAAAGTACTCCGCCGAATGTCTGCTACTGTACAGTTAGAATTAAATAAAGAACTTAAGCTACAAGAGTTACAAGACAGTCTAAAAAAGGCTGAACAAAGTGGTTTAACAACACTTACGCCAGAGATTCAAGAATCAATTGATAATTTAAAGCGCGTAACAGAATCATTGCAAAACGAAATCGACTCAGCAACGAGAATTGATTCTCAAACTCACTCAGATAAAAATAAATCATGACCGACGACGCTACACAACCATTAATTGGACATCTTGTTGAACTTAGAACACGGCTTCTACGCTCTATTATCTGCATTTTGCTGGTATTAGCCTGCTTACTCTATTTTTCCAATGATATTTATCATATCGTGGCAAATCCGCTTATCAGCCAATTACCTCAAGGTAGTAGCATGATAGCAACAGATATTGCAGCACCATTTTTTACCCCAATTAAGCTAACTGCGGTGGTGGCAATATTTATCTCAATTCCTTACATACTGTATCAAGTTTGGGGATTTATCGCACCAGCGCTATATCAACATGAAAAACGTCTAGTAATGCCGTTAATTGTATCAAGCACAATTCTCTTTTATCTCGGTATCGCATTTGCTTACTTTGTAGTGTTTCCACTAGCATTTTACTTTTTTATTCACACTGCACCTATTGATGTAGCTATCAATACTGATATTACAAAATATCTTGATTTTGTAATGACACTCTTTATTGTTTTTGGGGTTGCTTTCGAAGTGCCCGTTGCCATTATACTACTTTGTTGGACAGGAATAACTACACCTAAAAGTCTACGAAAAAAGCGCCCTTATATAATTGTTGGAGTGTTTGCCGTTGCAATGTTTGTTACGCCACCCGATGTATTTTCACAAATATTACTAGCTGTACCTATCTGTTTACTGTTTGAAATCGGCACTTTTTTTGCCCGTTTTTATCAACCACGAAAAAATGACAAAACAGAAGATAACGACAGTTATGAATCTGATAAAGATAGTTAACAGATAAAAGATGAATTAACTGAATAATTAAGGATAACAAGTCATAATGAAGACATCATTACCTGATTTTAATTGTGCCAATGTATTAGTTGTAGGCGATATTATGTTAGATCGCTATTGGTATGGAGGAACTAATCGGATATCCCCCGAAGCGCCAGTACCTGTAGTCAAAATTGACTCTTTAGAAGAGCGACCAGGTGGTGCGGCTAATGTTGCTATGAATATTACATCGCTTTGTGGTAACGCACGACTAATTGGATTAACAGGTATTGATGAACCAGCTAAAATTCTTGATGAACAGCTAAGTAAACACAAAGTTCAATGTGATTTTGTCTCTGTTTCAACACACCCAACCATAACTAAACTACGAGTCCTATCACGCAATCAACAATTGATCCGTATTGATTTTGAAGAAGGATTTGGCAATGTTGATGCAACTCCTATTCTTGAGCGTATTCAAACAGCATTGTCGACGCATAAAGTATTGGTTCTGTCTGACTATGCTAAAGGTGCATTATCAGCAGTTCAAGCAATGATTAAGCTTGCTAATCAAGCAAATGTACCAATTCTAGTTGATCCTAAAGGGACTGATTTTGAACGTTACCGCGGTGCAACAATCTTAACCCCTAATATGTCAGAGTTTGAGGCGGTAGTTGGTCATTGTCAAAGTGAAGATGAAATCATAGAAAAAGGCCACCAACTGATTAAACAGTACCAACTAAAAGCGCTATTGGTTACACGAAGCGAAAAAGGCATGACATTGCTTCAATTAGATAAACCAACTTATCATCTACCGACTCAAGCTAAAGAAGTATTTGATGTAACAGGTGCTGGCGATACTGTAATTGCCACATTAGCTGCAGCTTTAGCCGCAGGGCAATCTTTAGAGGAAAGCTGTTTCTTAGCCAATGCGGCAGCGGGTGTTGTTGTTGGTAAACTTGGCACTTCAACAGTATCACAAGTAGAGTTAAGTAATGCCATTCGAGCACGTGCCGATGACGGATTTGGTGTAATGACAGAAGAAGAACTTAAAGAAGAAGTTCAAAAAGCACGGCTGCGTGGTGAAAAAATTGTCATGACCAATGGTTGCTTTGATATTTTACACGCAGGACATGTTTCTTACCTTGCTAATGCGCGTAAACTTGGTGATCGTCTAATAGTTGCTGTGAACAGCGATGCCTCGGTTAAGCAGTTAAAAGGTGAATCAAGACCAATAAACCCACTTATGCAACGAATGATTGTATTAGGTGCACTTGATTCAGTTGATTGGGTCGTGCCATTTGAGGAAGAAACACCACAACGATTAATAGCCACTATTTTACCCGATGTATTAGTCAAAGGTGGCGATTATAAACCTGAAAATATAGCAGGCGGTAAAGAAGTTATTGCTGCTGGTGGAACTGTTAAAGTGCTCAATTTTGAAGATGGATGTTCAACAACCAACATTATTAATGCAATAAAAACACGCTAAGCTAAATAATCACAAATAAAATCGGCTACTTTGAAATAAGTAGCCGATTGGCTTTTCAACTCTTAATAACCTTAGTTAATCCTTGTTTAAGATAAAAATCAGTAAAAAAATTAATACACTTTAATCAATCGTTAATAACTATTGTTAAATTTCAAAATTAATACTTTTTTTATTGTGATCTTTATGCAAAGCTAATAAGCAAATAACGAAAAAGAGTATTAAGGATATCTTATGACCAAACATTATGATTACATTGCCATTGGTGGTGGTAGTGGAGGGATAGCATCAATTAATCGAGCTGCGTCCTATGGAAAAAAATGTGCCATTATTGAAGCCAAATTATTAGGTGGAACCTGTGTTAATGTTGGTTGTGTACCCAAAAAAGTAATGTGGTATGGTGCTCAAATTGCAGAAGCTATTAAACATTATGGTCCTGATTACGGTTTTGATACCACTATTAATCAATTCAATTGGGATAAATTAATTGCTAGTCGAACTGCTTATATTGATCGCATTCATCAGTCTTACGATCGGGTACTTACTAATAACAAAGTTGATGTCATTCATGGCTATGCAAAATTTGTTGACTCTCACACCGTTGAGGTAAATGGCGAACACTATAGTGCTGATCATATTTTAATTGCTGTTGGCGGAAAACCAAGCACTCCCAATATTCCAGGTGCGCAATATGGCATTACTTCAGATGGCTTTTTTGCTCTAAAATCCTTACCAAAACGTGTGGCAGTTGTTGGCGCAGGTTATATTGCTTGCGAAATAGCAAGCGTATTACACGCTTTGGGCGCACAAACACATCAATTTGTTCGCAATGCTACACCACTACGATCTTTTGATCCGCTTATTGTTGAAACCTTAATGGAAGTTATTGCTACTGAAGGACAACAATTACATACTTTTGCGGTTCCAAAATCGGTAATTAAAAATAGTGATAATTCACTAACATTAAACCTCGAAAATGGCGAAAGTTACACAGTTGATTGTTTAATTTGGGCGATTGGACGTGATCCAGCAACAAATGACATGAATTTACAGGCGGCAGGAATTGCGGTTGATAATAAAGGTTTTGTTATCGTCGACAAATACCAAAACACCAATGTCCCAGGCATCTATTCTGTCGGTGATGATATTACAGGCGCTATAGCGTTAACACCTGTTGCAGTTGCCGCAGGGCGCCGCTTATCAGAAAGGTTATTTAACAATAAACCTGATGAACATTTAGATTACAGTAATATTCCGACCGTCGTATTTACTCATCCTGCAATTGGTACAGTAGGATTGACTGAACCAGAAGCAATACAGCAGTATGGTGAAGAAAACGTAAAAGTGTATAAATCAACATTTACAGCAATGTACACCGCAGTAACACAGCATCGACAACCTTGTCGAATGAAATTAGTATGCGTGGGGAAAGATGAAAAAATTATTGGTATTCATGGTATTGGTTACGGAATGGACGAAATGTTACAAGGCTTTGCAGTAGCGCTTAAAATGGGAGCAACTAAAAAAGACTTTGATAATACGGTGGCTATCCACCCAACTGCTGCCGAAGAGTTTGTTACCATGCGTTAAAAACAACCGATATTAGTAATAAAAAAGCAGGCTATTAGTCCTGCTTTTTTATTAATATTTTTATAATTAATGTTTTTATTATTTAGGCTTTTATCGATTAATGATTTGCATCACTTTGCCAGCCATTTTTAGCTAAAGGAAAGAAACCGACCCCAACCGCAATTAACGCTACAAAAGAGATGTAAATACCAGCACCAAGATAACTATATTGCCCTAATAAATGTTCAGGGCTTAATAGATAAATGGTTAATGTTGGTGTAAATGCACTAAATAGCGCATAGGCTAAATTATACGAAAATGACAAACCCGAATAACGAATCGCAGGAGGGAAAGCTCTTGTACCAACTATTGCTGTCATTGCAACAGAACCAATAAATAGCCCAAATACAGCCCAAAGCGAATAAAGTTTAGTTAAGGACATATCTGGCGACAAAGAGCTATAAAATACAATGCTCATAATAGCAAGTCCGCCCCAGTTAATTAGCATTGTTTTGGTTGTACCTATTTTATCTTCTAACCAACCAAAAATAATGCAACCGATAGTCAAAGTTAGTGCGGCAATACAACCACCAATACGCCAATCAAGATTAGCAAAATGGTACATGCCACCTACAATACGACCCGGTGTAATCAAAATACCCACCATAATTGCCGTCGACAACGACCAAGTCAAAAGAGCCACAATTAGGCAAGCTGTTTTATGTTTTTGAAGCACGGTAACGACAGGAATATTCTTTTCAATTGCTTTGCGTGCCGCTAACTCTTTAAAGATAGGTGTTTCAGATAAAAATCGACGTAAATAAACCGAAATAACGCCAAAAATACCACCAATAATAAACGGAATACGCCAAGCATAATCTAAAATATTTACGGTGGTAAAACAAAGATCAATAATGATAGTCACAATAAAGCCAAGTAAAATACCGCCAGTAATACCTGAAGTTAACGTACCGATACCTAAACCATAACGTTGTTTTGGCACATGTTCAGCAATGAACACCCAAGCTCCTGGCATTTCACCACCAATTGCGGCACCTTGAAGCATACGCATTACTAATAATAACAGAGGTGCAAAAATACCAATCACTTCATAAGTTGGTAAAACACCAATGATAAATGTAGGTAATGCCATCATAGCCACGCTTAAGGTAAACATTCGCTTACGTCCCACTTTATCACCAAAGTGCGCCATAATAATGCCACCAACAGGACGAACCAAATAACCAGCAGCAAAAATACCCCATGCAAATAAATCTAACGTTAATGGCGATAAAAAATGCGGTAAAAATAGTGGTTTTACAATGGTATCGATGTAAAGCGCATAAATAACAAAATCATAAAATTCTAATGTACCACCCAAAGAGGACAAAACTAACGTTTTAAAATCCTGCCGATTTAATGGTCGAGCACTAGGCTGCCATTCCGCGTTAATTACAGACTGACTCATGGAAAAACCTTATTATTAAATTAAGTTAGAAAATAAAAAATCTATCTTTTATTGATTTAAGTTAAAAACGTGGGATTCATTCTGCCACAAAAAAAAGGCTTTTTTTTCATCATAAAAAAATTTAATGCATGTAACAAAACTACTTATTTGATTTATAATTCAACTAATCGAAGCTTAAAAAATATAAATCACGATAAAGCATAATCAATAATAAATAAATTAGATAAAATTTGATGACAAATAACAACAAAGTACGCTGTAGTTGGGTTTTGGATGACCCAATATACATTCATTACCACGATAACGAATGGGGCAACCCCCAATATGATAGCCTTAAACTATTTGAAAAAATTTGCCTTGAAGGGCAACAAGCGGGATTATCGTGGATCACTGTTCTAAAAAAACGCGATGAATATCGACGTTGCTTTTTTAATTTCGACCCACACAAAATTATTCAGCTAACGCCTGAAAATATTGAACATCTTTTAAAAAATAAAGGACTAATTCGTAATCGTTTAAAGCTAAATAGCATTGTAAAAAATGCTCATGCTTATTTAAACATGCAAAAAAGTGGTGAAGATTTCTCGCAATTTATCTGGTCGTTTGTTGATAATAAACCAATTATTAACCATTTTAATGATAAAAGCGAAGTTCCCGTAAGTACTGATATATCAGAAAAAATGTCAAAAGCGCTAAAAAACAAAGGTTTTATATTTGTTGGTTCTACCATCTGTTATGCTTTTATGCAGTCCATGGGATTAGTTAACGATCATTTTGAAAATTGTTATAAAAAATAAAGGAAAAAATGGATGATAGTAAAATCAATAAAGTATGGTATAGCCTTAATATTAGCCTATTTCATTATTGCTAACATTGCGATTTATATTTCTTCGATGCAAAAACCAATAAAAAATGCCGATACCTTGGTCATATTGGGAGCCCAAGTGATTAACACACCAGCCATAGCTTCTTCGACCTTAGCCGAGCGTTTAAATATTGCCATAAATTATTTACAAAATAACCCACAAACCAAAGTTGTTGTTTGTGGCGGACAGGGAAAAAACGAATCTGCAACTGAAGCTAGTGTAATGGCCCAATATTTAATTGAAAAAGGGATCGATGCTAATCGAATTTATCAAGAAGACAAATCAACCCGAACAGCCCAACAATTTATCTATGCAAATCGGATATTACCTTTAGGCAAAACGGTTGTGGTAACCAATGATTTTCATTTATTGCGATCGCTAATGCTAGCTAAACGTTCAGGAATTAACGAAGTATCAGGCTTAGCCGCGCCATTAGATTTGACTAAAAGAGATAAATATATCGCATTAATAAGAGAACCCCTAGCACTAGCAAATTCTTGGTTATTTGACCATCCAAGCGATAGTAAAACCTCTAAAAACCAATTACCAAGTCAACCATCTAACTAAAATCATCGGCACATTACGGCAAAAGCACGGGTAACTACTGTTTTTGCCGTGCGTCCATGATATCATTAACTATTAAAATTTAAATCAGCTACAGATAAATATGAAATCAGACACAATTGTTGCACAAGCAACACCACCAGGTCGTGGTGGCGTAGGTATATTGCGCATTTCTGGACCCCAAGCCCAAGCCGTGGCTCAGGCAGTATTAGGACAAATACCCAAACCAAGGTATGCGCATTATCTTCCTTTTTTAGCTACTGATGGTTCAATCTTAGATGAAGGTATTGCGCTGTTTTTCCCAAATCCACACTCTTTTACAGGCGAAGATGTACTTGAATTACAAGGGCACGGTGGTCCAGTTATTTTGGATCTACTTTTAAAGCGTATATTAGAACTTCCTAACATCCGTATTGCAAAGCCGGGAGAGTTTTCAGAGCGTGCATTTTTAAATGACAAGCTAGATCTGGCCCAAGCCGAAGCTATTGCTGATTTGATTGATGCTAGCTCAGAACAAGCGGCAAAATCAGCAATATCATCTTTGCAAGGAGTATTTTCTAAAAAAGTGAATGCATTGGTTGAATCCTTAATTCATTTACGCATATTTACTGAGGCAGCAATCGACTTTCCTGAAGAAGAAATTGACTTTTTATCTGACGGCAAAATAGAAGCACAGCTTAACCAAGTCATAACTCGTTTAAGCGAAGTTCGCCAAGAAGCTAAACAAGGATCACTGTTACGAGAAGGCATGAAAGTAGTCATAGCTGGGCGTCCTAATGCAGGAAAATCAAGCTTACTAAATGCATTAGCTGGGCGTGAGGCTGCCATTGTGACCGATATCGCAGGCACCACGCGTGATGTACTGCGTGAACATATCCATATTGATGGCATGCCACTACACATTATTGATACCGCAGGTTTACGAGAAGCTAGTGACGAAGTGGAACGAATTGGTATAGAACGTGCTTGGCAAGAAATTGAGCAAGCTGATCGTGTATTATTTATGGTTGACAGCACAACCACAACAGAAACCAACCCAGAAAAACTATGGCCTGAGTTTATTGAACGCTTACCTAAAAATATGCCAGTAACCGTAATTCGTAATAAAGCCGATTTAACAGGTGAAAAGCTAGGATATAGCGAAGTAAACGGCTACTCACTCATTCAACTTTCGGCACGAACAGGCGAAGGCGTTACCTTATTGCGCGAACACCTAAAACAGGCCATGGGCTTTACTAGTAGCACTGAAGGTGGATTCTTAGCCCGACGCCGCCACCTTCAAGCACTTGAAAAGGCAGCCGAGCACTTAAATAATGGTAAACACCAACTAGTCACCTTCCATGCTGGTGAATTGCTCGCTGAAGAGCTAAGATTAGCGCAAGAATCCTTAAGCGAAATCACAGGAGAATTTACTTCTGATGATTTATTAAGCCGTATATTCAGTTCGTTTTGTATTGGTAAGTAGTAAATTTTATGCTAAACGGAGTCTAGCGGAATATTGCTTATTTTTGCTCGGTAAGATTTCGGACGTTATCACTGATGCATTTGTTTTTGCAAAAGTTAAAACGTCCGAAACTAACTAAACCAAATCCTTATAACTGCTTAATTTAATTAAAACAAAAACTTCAATAAAATCAATGCTCTACCGGAGCAATTTTAGGCCTTTAAAAAGCACCTACTCCACCAGTCCCAAAAAACACCCAACCGCTACGCCCCATAAAAAACGCCACTCCCCAAAAAAAACCAAAGCAACGCACTTAACCCGCTAACAAATCTTTACAATAAACCAACAAAAAAAGTGGCGGATTATTTATCATCAAGTTATAATTTTTAAGCTTATTCAGGCAAGGAATCGCTCAAAAATCAGGCGAATGGATATAAAAGTTCAGAAAAAACAATAAATTACTTGACAAGGAAATAAAAATACATTACCATGGTTGGCATCTGGCATCTGGCCTGCCAAACCTATGCCCTAAATCTTATTGATTCGCACGGTAGCCAAAGTAGGGCGCCACAGTTATTTTCATCATCGAAGTCATTTCGCGTAGCGGAATCGACGCCGTCATCGGGGTCTTTACTGGCGATGCTGTCGGCGGATTCTTCGACAACATCTTCGGTCACATCATCGGCCATATATTCGGCAAAATTATCGTCGATATCCAAGTGGTTATCAAAATCGGCATTGTTCTTTACGCCGTTGTTGTTATTGTCATATACGCAGGATACAGAGGCGTTAACGGTAAATACAACCAATACTATTCACGGTAGTGGGCCGTATTTAACGTTCGATGGTGGGCGAACTAAGGCAACTAATACAGACACATTTTTGGCAATCGAGTTGCCAGATGGAAGACGTATCACTCAGTCAACAAACACATCAAGTGTTACAAATCCGATAAGGTTACCAAGTGGAAATTATACATTTAATGATATTTATACGGTATTGCCATCGGGAACAACATCTATTAGTTTAAATAGTCTAATCAGCCAAGGGAAGTGGGGAGATGATGATGGGGATGGACAGGGTACAAATGGTGTTACTGCATCAGGGAGTATATCGTTAGTAATAAAGGATAAAGATGGCGCTACGGTTAGTCGTAGTGATGCAATAAATCTATGTAAAGCGCCTTATAAGGTCACTTTAGATAGTACAGGGGGAAGTTTAACTACACAGTATGGAGTGCCAAATAGTAGTCGTTTTTACGGAGGGACGGTGGATTATTATATCACTTTGCCGTCACAGCCGGTTATTTGTTCGGTCAGGCCGAATTTGTACTTTGGCGGCACAGGTGTTAGAGTTTTCTTTCCATGGAACAGTCACCCAGACGACCCACATTATGCCGGTCCATCTAACATATGGAATCCAAATAAGGGCTTTTTAACTCAATCAACAAACCCATCATCTTACGAGTTAAACTTTCCTACTACAGGTTTAGATGGATTGTATTTTGATTTGGACATAGGGGGTATTGACGCAAGTCAGTTGAATTGGACAGTTAACACAAGTGGTAGTCTAGGTGCAACGGTGAGATGGACAAGGCCGTTAACAGGGACATTCACATCCCCAGATAACCGTACTATCCAAGCTGATGAATGGATTAGAGATAAATCCAAGAATGTAACACGGGTAACATTAACAGGTCCTAGGGCAAGTAGTAGTCAGATAAGCTCAAGTAATCCTGGTTCACTTACACGTCCATCTTTGCCACAGACCTTCGAGTTGGTCGGTAGGGATAGTAATGGTAATGAGGTTCGGTATGGTTTTAAGTTAAGGCAGTGGTTCGTCAATCGGGATAATCAACTTAAAATTTATAGTAACCAATTAGCATGGTGTAATAGTTTGGGTTATCGAATGCCACAGGTAAGGGATTTAGTCAATTCAAACTATAGCAATTCAGGCGCAGCCCCTCGTTCATCAGTTAATGCTTACATGCGTCACATAGGGGCAGGATTTTTCACGGAGTGGGGCATCATGTTCAACTACGCTGATGCGGGCTTCGTCTTCGACTACTGGACGAGCAACGCAGTAGGTGGCAACCGGTTCGCTGTCACCTCGGACCGCGGCGAGGTCCGCAGCTACATAGCTTCTCTCGACAGTGCTTACGCTGTTTGCACCGCACCTTAGTTCTTAGCGTTTAGTTCTTAATCCTTAGGGCGTGGGGGTGGTTATGGTGCTTGAGAGGACAATATAACAAAGAATCAAGCCCCCGCGTAAGTTGGGGCGTTTCCCTTAGGGTTGCGCTGTGGCGCTTTAAAGCGGTAGTCTATTTTTAGTACGGCAAGGTTTCGGACGTGGGCACTGTAGCTATTTTTATCACCCAAAGCCCAAACGTCCGAAACCACCGCACCCAACCCACTCTATCCACCAACAAAAAAACTATTTTGATAAAAAATCTCTCCGGTAGATCATTGATTTTATTGAAGTTTTTATTTTACCGTTTTCAAACAAAATCAATCACTTACACAACCTAAGCAAAGCGCCGACATAAAACAAATCAACAAAACCTTAAGTGGTTTTTATAAATTATTTTTTTAAATCAAAGTATCAATTTGAAGCTACAACATCTATTGTTTTTATCGTCATAGGAACCCAACAAATATCCACCTATTGTGGATAGTGCGTTTATTCAAGAGTTAAAAAACTATTTCAGCCAATAGCAGAGCGCACTGTGCCCGAAGGGGATATCGCTTAGGTTTTATTTTTTAGAAGGTTATATTTTAGGGTTGATTGTTTTCTGTGATTAGATTGTTGATATTACTACTTGAAAGAAGATGGCGGAAGCGCAGAGATTCGAACTCTGGGAGGGTCGCCCCTCGCCGGTTTTCAAGACCGGTGCTTTCAACCGCTCAGCCACACTTCCGCAATGGCTGTGAATATTAAAGTAGACTTGCTTATTTGTAAATAGCTATTTTAATTTTTTTTATCGTTTGCTTTAAATTTCATCAAATTTTGAAGAAATTAAACAAACAATAACGTATTCGTCTGCAAAATTAGTGTTGGATTTTGATTAATTGAGTATAATACAACGCAAATAAAATAACGTACTTTGAAAAAATGTTAGAGCAGATAGAAACTGATGAGAAAGGCTATTTAAAAAATTGGCAGGATTGGACTGTTGATTTAGTTCCAGAATTGGCAGCCAAAGAGTCCATTGAATTAACCGATGCCCATTGGGAGGTTATTTTATTTGTTCGTGATTTTTACTTAGAATATAAAACCTCACCAGCTATTCGAGCTTTAGTCAAAGCAATGGAAAAAAAGTTTGGTGCAGAAAAGGGCAATAGTCGTTATTTGTATAAATTATTTCCAGACGGTCCTGCTAAACAAGCAACTAAACTTGCAGGCTTACCAAAACCAGTTAAATGTATATAGATAAAGGATAATACTAAATTCATGAGAAGATGGAAGCTACCTTTATTGTTATTAGCTGTATTGGGTTATCTGCAATATTCTTTATGGTATGGCAAAAATAATGTGTACGATTATCAAGATAATGTAGAAATGTTAGTCAGTTTGCGTGCCGATAATGAGAAGTTAAAGACTCGTAACGAACAGATGTTTGCTGAAATTAACGATTTGCAACGTGGCTATGAGGCAATAGAAGAGCGTGCTCGTAGTCATTTGGGTATGGTTAAACCTGATGAATATTTTTATCGAATTATAATTGATTCGGATACTAAAAAACGATAATGCATAACTTGAATAATCTTAATGATATCATTGCTATTGTACCGGCAGCAGGAGTTGGTTGCCGTATGAATAGTCAAATCCCTAAACAATATCTAAAAGTTGGTTCGAAGACCGTTTTAGAACATACTCTAAATAAATTATTAACGCATCCTCAAATCGCTCAAGTTATTGTTGTGATTAGCTCAGAAGATAATATATTTAATACCCTTTCAATTGCTCAGCACGATAAGATTAAAGTTGCTTTAGGTGGCAAAACTCGAGCTGATTCTGTTTTAGCCGGATTAAAATTGCTAAATGATGAACAGTGGGCTTTAGTTCATGATGCGGCAAGACCTTGTGTGACTCATTGTGATATTACTCGGCTGATTGAAACAGTAACAACTAAAAAACAAGGCGGTATATTAGCCACTCGTGTTAGTGATACGATTAAGCGAGCTTGTCAAAATAATGATACCATTATTGATTATTCTGAAGATCGGACTTATTTATGGGGCGCTGCTACTCCTCAACTGTTTAATGCTGGCGAACTAAAATCATGTTTGCAACAAGCTCTAAATGATCATGTTTCCATCACTGACGAAGCTTCAGCCATTGAGTATTGTGGTGGGCATCCTTTATTAATTGAGTGTCGTGGGGATAATATAAAAATAACCCGTCCTGAAGATTTAGCATTGGCTACTTTTTATTTAACTAAGCAGATTCCAAATAGGTAAAAGTATGAGAATAGGTCATGGATTTGATGTTCATAAGTTTGGTGGAGAGGGTCCTATAACTCTTGCTGGGGTAAAAATTCCTTATCAATATGGCCTTGTTGCTCACTCTGATGGTGATGTTGTGTTACATGCAATAACCGATGCTTTAATTGGCGCATTGGCATTAGGTGACATCGGTAAGCTATTTCCTGATACAGATCCTAAATATAAAGGTATAGATAGTCGAATATTATTGAAAGAGGTGTATACCCTTGTTCAAGCTAAAGGTTATGAATTAGTTAATTTAGATACTACTATTATTGCCCAAGAACCTAAAATGCGACCGCATGTTGATCAAATGCGAGTTAATATAGCAGAAGATCTGAAAGTTCATTTTGAACAAATTAGTGTAAAAGCAACAACAACTGAACAATTAGGCTTTACTGGGCGTAAAGAAGGCATTGCTTGCCAAGCGGTAGTGTTATTAAGTAAAAAATCCGAAACAGTTTAAATTATACAATAGGCAATAATAGTGTTAGCACAACTTAATTATTTATATGGCAAACCGACCACTAAAGGACAATACAAGCAACAATACGAAGATTTTAATGTGACAGAAGATCTTGGCTTTGAGTTGACTGGTGAAGGCGAACATGTTTTAGTTTTTTTGCAAAAACGTGATTGTAATACCATTTTCGTGGCTGAGCAGTTGGCTAAATATGTGGGAATTTCAACCAAGCTAGTAAGTTATGCTGGTTTGAAAGATCGCCAAGCGGTGACTGAGCAGTGGTTCAGTTTACATATGCCAGGTCAACAAACACCAGACTTTTCTGCATTTAATTTGGCGGGTTGTAAAATATTAAAAGTCACACGGCATAATAAAAAATTAAAAATTGGCGCATTAAAAGGTAATTATTTTAAAATAATTTTAAAATCGTTAAATAGTCAATCTGAAATTGAATCTAAATTAGCATTAATCAAACAGCATGGCGTGCCTAATTATTTTGGTGAGCAGCGTTTTGGTCGTGATGAAAATAATATTACTCAGGCTATAAAATGGGCCAATGGCGAAATTTCGGTTAAGGATCGAAAAAAACGTAGCTTTTATCTTTCCGCGGCGCGAAGTGCGATTTTTAATAATATTGTCAGTCAACGCATTACCCAAAGTTTGCATCAAACCGTGCTCAATGGCGATATATTACAATTAGCGCATCGTGGTAGCTGGTTTATTGCTCAAGCAGACGAACTAGTTCAGTTACAAATGCGTTTAGAACAAGGCGAGATCA
Source organism: Gilliamella sp. Gris1-4 (assembly GCF_001690335.1). Lineage (NCBI taxonomy): Bacteria > Pseudomonadati > Pseudomonadota > Gammaproteobacteria > Orbales > Orbaceae > Gilliamella > Gilliamella sp. Gris1-4. Next base: position 52,260 of record NZ_LZHA01000047.1, read on the forward strand.
ATATTACTGCACCAATGGTGGGGGATTCACCACTAGGTACATTATTTGATACGCTGGAGTTTGAGCAAAAATGTTTAGAAAGTTGGTCTGAATTTAATGATCTATTTAAAAAAGAGCGAGTAGAAACAGCAAGACGGTCAATATTGTTACGAGCAGAGCAGCTTAATTGGCAATGGTTAGATGAGCATAGTCTCGAACTCAATTTTTATTTGCCATCAGGTTGTTATGCAACAAGTGTGATACGTGAACTAATAATAGAAAATGAGTAGCCCAAATGCAAAATCTAAAAATGCAATCCCTAATTAAATTCTTACGGCAACAAGGAATAAAAGACGAGCGCGTTTTAGATGCTATTGCGTCAATTCCTCGTGAACATTTTGTTGATGAGGCGCTTTCGCATCAAGCTTACGATAATCGTCCATTGCCAATAGGAAGCGGTCAAACTATTTCTCAGCCTTATATCGTAGCAAAGATGACTGAACTATTAAAATTAGAGCCTAATTCAAAAGTACTTGAAATTGGAACAGGGTCGGGATATCAAACGGCTGTTTTAGCAAAGTTAGTCGAAAATGTCTGCTCGGTAGAACGAATAAAAAGTCTACAATGGAATACTAAACGCCGTTTAAAGCAACTTGATATTCATAACATTGCAACACGCCATGGTGATGGTTGGTTAGGTTGGCCTGAGCGTGGACCATTTGATGGCATCATTGTTACAGCCGCCGCATCTGAAGTGCCACAAAGCTTACTAGAACAGTTAGCCGATAAAGGACGTTTAGTTATTCCTGTTGGCGAAAATAAACAGGTTTTACAATTAATTGAGCGTGATGGAGATAATTTTGTAGCTAAAAATATGGGCGAGGTTATATTCGTGCCTTTGGTTAAAGGGGATGTTGAATAATTAGACTGCATCTCAAATAAAAAAATAGAAAATAAAGCACTTATTTTCTATTTTTATATTTAAATATAGTCTTTCCTGAAACTTTTTAAGCAAATTTGGATATTTACTCTGGTTGCTCAGAGCGTTTCCATTCACAAATTCCATAAATGGCATTAAACAGATAAATTAAATATTGTGTTGCGATAATGATATTGTCGGTATAGATATTTAAACCAATTACCAGTACATTTAATATAACCCATAAATACCAGTTAAACGCATATCGCATCATCAATAATAATTGAGCAACAATACCTAGACCAAATATAAAACAGTTAGTTATGAGCTGGTAGGTTGTATTGGTTGCACCAATTTTATCCGTTAAATAAATATTAATAAAAGCGGCAATAATAAGAAATATGATTGTATATAAAAATGTGGTTTCATTGAGTGAGCGAACTTTAACGTTTTTATTATTATCAAGGTTCTTTTGCCAAGTGAATAAACCATAGATGTGTGAACAAAAATAGTAGACAGGCGGTAGTCCTGCACCAATATTGCCGCCAAGAACATTTGCACAACATTCTGCAACTACGGCAAACATACCTAATACATTTCCCATGTTTTTACGTTTTGCTAATAAGATAACGCATAGCAGACCGCAAAAAGCGCCTATGTAAGAAGTAGCATAGCGTAAATCAAATTCAGTAAATGGGTCAGTGTATAAAAATGCTAGTGTTACACATAATATACAAAAAAATGGATAGAATTTATTACGTCCAATTAAAATGGCAAGATTGCTTAATTTATTCATAATTTATTACTCTTCATCATTAATAAGTTGATTAACTAGTTCAATGCAGCGTAAATAACGTTCTTCGTAATCGGGCGATTCTATTTCTATATATTTGATATTATTTTTTTCTAATAACGTTATTAATAGTTTTTGAAAATCTTTACGTTGTTTTGGACTGCCTAAATGACGTAAACCATCAGCGACCCATGGCGTGTTATTGCCGAGTAAAATTACTAAATCAAAACGATAGTTATTGATCATAGCTTGTAAAAATGGATGTTCTTTACCTTCATATTTTTTACAAAAAGCTTGAGTTGTCACAAAATCGGTATCAATAAACGAAACTTTATTGGCATGTTTTATGGCAAAATCGATATATTGTGCATGCCCTAATGCGATTTTATCGTAGTCAGCATACTGTAATGCGCGTTCGTCCCCGCCAAGTTGAGAAAATACATAATCCCGACCATATTCCCATGCACTGGTTGTGTTAAATACGTTTGCTAGTTTATTAACTAAAGTTGATTTACCACTAGATTCTCCCCCTAAAATGGCAACGGTTCTAACAAAAAAAGGTCTAACTTCGGTTGGAATGTATTGCCAGTTTTTCAGCGGTGCTTGACGGATTTGAGTACCACTTATTTGCATAAATTGTCGTTTTGGATCAATTAAGACAGTTTCTAGATCAAACAAATCTTTATACATAGCGACATCTTGCGGTTCACTTGAGTAAACATAATCTGGTTTTATGCCTTTTTCTTGAAATAGTTTCTTTACTCGTTCACTCCACTCATGCCAGCCATTTGGGTAAGCTGGAATGCCGTCTTCTTCTAATAATTCAATGTGGATATTTTTTTGATATTTAAAAGTTTGCAGTAGCCAACGAATTCTATCATTAATAGTTGGTTGGCGAGACATAGCACTTTGTTTAAAAAGCGCTTCGTCGCGTTGAGTATCAGAACAAAGAATAACATATAACTCATCAACCTGACTAATTGCTCGTTGAATAAGATAAATATGCCCAGTATGTAAAGGATAAAATTTGCCAAAAATCACACCCACTTTTTTATTTTTGGTTGGTTCTTCAATTTGTAAATATTGATGGAGTGATTGTAATTTTTGTGCACTTGGATTTTTAATTTTATCATTAATGAGTTGACTAAGATAACCTTTAGTCATTTGGCAAGCATCGGCTACAGTCTGTAAAGATATATTCTTACGTTTGATTGCTTTTTTTAGATAACTGAAGTTACTCATATAGTCCCCTTATTTTGTTTTTTATTTTAAACAAAATATAAATCATTTTTATTTTTTGTTCAATATATTAAACGTAAAATAATTTATTTTTTTTACAACTATGTTAAAATTAATAGCAATTAAACAGATAAAATAACGACTCTATTACCATTGTTAAAGAGAATTATGTGCCGTTTAACTTATAACATAATTATATTTAAATAGTTATGAATTAGTTTTTACTTCAAAGGAAATATATGAAAATTCAGAAATTAGCTTTTTTAATTGCATTTGCTTCTAGCAGTGTTTTTGCAAACAATAATGTAACACTTAATAAAGTCACGCTTTTTTTGCAAGGTGCAGAATTACAAGGGCAATCAACGGTGTCGTTAACCAAAGGGGAAAATGAAATTTTATTGACAGGAATTGCTGATGGTGTCAAAACTAATTCAATTAATGTGGGATTTGGTAATAATGCTAATGTAAAAGTATTGTCAACGTCATTAGATGATAGTTATGAAGGTGATAATAAAGAAAGTGAAGATATTAAGCCTTTACTTAATGAGTTAAAACAGTTACAAGAAAAATTTGATACCACTGAAGTGCAATTAAAAGCCGTATCTGAACAAGTTAACCTTTTACAAGGCAATCGTTTGGAGCAATTAGTTAAAAATGCAAATGATAATTTTAATGAGATGAAAAATACTTTGGATTTTGTCAAGAGCAATTTAGTTTCGACATTAAACGAACAAAACAGACTCCAAAAAGAAGTCAATCAAATAGAAGAGCAAATAGCACAATGCCAAGATAAGATCGATAAACAGAAAGCTTTGATAAAAAACACAACCAATGCAATTATCGTGAAAATTTATTCTGATAAAGATGTTACACTGCCAGTTACCTTGTCCTATGTTACGAATAAAGCTGGTTGGGCGCCGGTTTATGATGTACGTGTTACTGATGTCAGTGCTCCGTTACAACTAACATATAAAGCCGATATTTATCAAAATAGTGGTTTAGATTGGCAAAATATTGATTTCAGTTTATCAACTTCTAAGCCAAGTGAAGGCATAACTGCTCCAGATTTAGCTCCTTGGTATATTGACATGTATACTGAAAAAGGTGGGTTCTTTTTCACTAAGAGTGAGAAAGATTACGATGAAATCAGTGCAAGAAAGTCAAGATCAGTTTACGCTAATGATGATAATGCATTAACCAATACATTGGGTATTAATACCCGTTTTGAGGTTAAATTACCTTATACCATTAAATCCAATAGTAAGAATAATATCCTTACATTACAAGATAAAGAAGTTCAAGCAGAATATCATTATATTGCTATTCCTAAATTAGATAACAGTGTGTACTTACAAGCACAAATTATTGATTGGGATAAGCTTAATCTTTTACCAGGAAGGTCGACAGTCTTTTTTAATGGTAATTATGTTGGCGAAAGCTTTATTACCACTAAAGATCTAAAAGAGACACTCGATATATCTTTAGGAAAAGATAAAAATATTTTTATTTCACGTGACCGTAATGTTAATGAAACATCAAAACCTTCGTTATTTGGTAATGATATTTCACAAAAATATGCTTATACCATTGATGTAAAAAATGCCAAAACACTGCCTATTGATATTGTTGTTTATGATCAACTACCAACGATAGTCAATAAATCAGTTTCACTTGATGATGCAAAATATGACGGTGCAAGCTACAATAAAGAAACAGGCGAATTAGCATGGAAATTTAAGTTAAACCCAAGTGAAAATAAAAATCTTAACTTAAGTTTTAAACTGACTTATCCAAAAGATAAAGTTAACGATATAATTGGTTTATAAGTTAATAACAGAAATAGAATATGTTAAACGAGTGGTTAAACCAATTTAAACAAGATAGCCAAAGTAGTTTGCTTGATATTCATTTGGCAACGTTTTTGACGAATAAAGCAATGTTAAATGATGATATTACTATCAAACGTTTTAGTTTTTTGGTTCTATCACTAAGTAAAGAGGTTAGATCGGGTCATGTTTGTCTAGATCTTGCTTATTTAGATGCATCAACGATTGAATCACAGCTTTGGTTACAATTAGATTCGCCAAATGTGCAAGATTGGAAAATTGCTCTTGAACAAGCTTATGATAGTCAGGTTGTAAGTGATGGAACAAATTTGTCTCCGCTTATTTTTATTGAAAATAAACTTTATTTTCAAAGAATGTGGTCAGATGAACAAAATGTAGCTCAATATTTCAATCATACAGCTTTAGATAAAGAACTTAGCTACAATACTGATTTAACCACTGTACTTAATCAACTTTTTATTCAGAACCAAACCGAAATCGATTGGCAAAAAGTAGCAGTTGCTGCTGCGTTAACTCGCAAAGTTGCTATTATTTCTGGTGGACCAGGTACAGGTAAAACAACCACTGTTGCCAAAATTTTAGCCGGAATTTTGTTAACCAATCCGCATGCTCGAATTATTACATCGGCACCTACAGGAAAAGCGGCATCAAGGTTAACCGAATCACTGAGTCGCACAATCGAGCAACTCGATTTTGCATCACTAAATATAAAAGCAGAAGCAATCACTTTACATCGTTTATTAGGTGCAAAAGCAGATAATCGTTCATTTAAGCATGATAAGAATAATCCATTGCATGTCGATGTGTTAGTCATTGATGAAGCATCTATGGTTGATTTAAATATGATGGCAAGAGTAATTGAAGCATTACCTAATTCTGCTCGTTTAATTTTGTTAGGTGATAAAGATCAACTCTCATCAGTTGAAGCCGGAGCCGTGTTTGGTGACCTTTGTACCTTTATTTCGCATGGTTATAGTGAAGCACGGGCAAAAGAGCTAAGTCAATTGACTGGTTATGATGTACCAGCTTGCCAGCAAACAGCAAAAATTACTGATAGCATTTGTTTATTACAAAAAAGTTATCGTTTTAACGAATCATCTGGTATTGGCTTGTTGGCTAATGCAGTCAAAGCTGGGAGCTCAACTTCTGTTAAAAAATTATTATTAGATGAATCACTGAGTGATATTCAGTATCATGCTCTTTCTTCACAACAGGCTTATGAAGATATTTTACACGATAGTATTAATCATTATAAACATTATTTAAATGTGATTAAGCAGAATGGAACTAATGATATAGCGTTGGTTTTATCTAAATTTGCTGAATATCGCTTACTTTGTGCTGTCAGAGAAGGACATTTTGGTGTCGAAGGTTTAAATAAACAAATTGAATTACTTTTAGCCAAAAACAAATTAATTTATTTGAAAAATAAAGAGGCATGGTATGTTGGTCGACCCATCATGATATTACGTAATAGCACTTCATTAGGGCTCTATAATGGCGATATTGGCATTACATTAATGGCTGAGCATGACAGCTCAAAATTGCGAGTATATTTTCCATTTGCTGACGGTTCAATTAAAGGATTTTCACCATTTCGCTTACCTGAACATGAAACAGCGTATGCCATGACAATTCATAAATCGCAAGGTTCAGAGTTTGATCATGTCAATATTATCTTACCAACTGATAATTCGCCGTTACTTAATCGTTCTTTACTTTATACTGCTATTACCCGTGCTAAAAAAACGGTTTCAATTTATGCGACTGAAGCTATCTTGTTACAAGCAATTAAATCACAAACGCAAAGACATAGTGGTTTAGTCAGTTTATTGCAAAATAATAGCTGATTCTGTTTTGATAAGCATATTTGAGTTTATTTTTTGAAAGATGATGTGTAATTCGAGGAAGAATATAACAGGGCTAAAAGCCCTGTAATAATTAAATTAATGGATAATTTTAGCTAAGAAGTCTTTAGCACGATCTGATTGTGGATTAGTAAAGAACTGCTCTTTTGAGGTATCTTCAATAATTTCACCAGCATCCATAAAGATAACTCGGTGGGCTACCTTACGCGCAAAGCCCATTTCATGAGTAACCACCATCATAGTCATACCTTCATAAGCCAGTTCAACCATAACATCTAGCACTTCGTTTACCATTTCAGGATCTAGTGCTGAGGTTGGTTCATCAAACAACATAACAATAGGATCCATACATAATGCACGAGCGATCGCTACACGTTGTTGTTGACCACCAGAGAGCTGAGCAGGGTATTTATCTGCATGGGCAAGTAAACCAACACGCTCTAAAAGATTAAGCGCTTTTTCTCGAGCTTCTTCGTCTGTTCGACCTAACACTTTAATTTGTGCAAGTGTTAGATTTTTTAAAATAGTTAAATGTGGAAACAGTTCAAAGTGTTGAAACACCATGCCCACTTTAGAACGTAATTTTGCTAAATTTGTTGATTTGTTAGTAATTTCTGTACCATTAATAACAATTTTACCTTTTTGAATTGGCTCTAAAGCATTAACGGTTTTTATCAGTGTTGATTTACCTGAACCTGAAGGACCACACACAACAACAACTTCGCCTTTACCAACTCGCGTGGTGCAGTTTTTTAATACCTGAAATTGTCCATACCATTTTGATATATTTTCTAAGGAGATCATCGATTTATCCCTTTTTTAAAATAATTAACTAAACATGAAGCAGTAAAACAAATTACAAAATAACTTGCTGCTGCAAAAATAATCATTGAATATTTATCTGTACCGCCTTGGGTGCCCCCAATTTGAGTTACACTTGCGCCAAATAAATCTATTAACCCCATAACATAAACTAAAGACGTATCTTGAAATAAGATAATACCTTGGGTTAATAATAATGGCACCATAGATCTAAATGCTTGCGGTAAAATAATTAAACGCATTGCTTGGCTTTTAGTCATTCCTAGTGCATAAGCAGCGTGGTATTGTCCTTTTGCAACGGCATTAATACCCGCACGAATGATTTCAGAATAATAGGCAGCTTCAAATAGAGCAAAAGCAATCATCGCTGATGCAATACGTACATCTGCATAAGGTGGTAAGTTAAATACATATTTAATCACTTGTGGTAGTGCTAAATAGAACCATAATAACACTAATAAAAGAGGTATTGAGCGAAATAAAGTAACATAACTTTTTGCAAAAATATTTAATATTTTAATATTAGATAAGCGCATTAACGCCAGTAAGGTTCCCCAAACAATGCCAAAAGCAACTGCGATGAAAGTGATTTTAGTTGTTAGCCATAATCCACTTAATAATAATTCATAATTATCTAATACTAATGAAGGGATATTTGCAATCCAATTAATTAACTGCATATTATCCTCCATGACTCATGTTAGGTAAGCGAGTGTACTTTTCAACAATTCGCATCACAGTAATTACCAAATAATTAATCAGCATAAAGGTAATAGTCACACCCAACAATATTTCAATAATGCTATTAGTTGACTCATTGATACGATCGATTTGACCAATCAAATCAATTAACCCAATTGTTGAAGCGACCGATGAGTTTTTAATAATATTGGTCATTTCTGATGTTAATGGTGGAATAATACGTCGATAAGCGTTTGGTAATAAAACATACATATAAGCTTGTCGATTCGTTAAACCTAGAGCAATAGCGGCATAGCGTTGACCTTTTGGTAACGTTTGAATGCCAGTTCTTACCTGTTCAGCAATACGTGCTGAAGTAAACAAACCTAGTGCTATTGTCGCAGTGATAAATGCGCTTACATTGGGCGATAAATCAGATATAAACCAAACTTTTATACGGCCACTTAATATTACAGGCAGTATCATGTACCACAAAAACATTTGTACAAGTAATGGAATATTACGAAATAGCTGAATATAACTTGCTGCAAAGTTATTTAAAAATTTATTATCTAATGTTCTACATATCCCAACAAGCGATCCTAGTACAAAAGCGATGATCCATGCCGTAAAAGCTAATGAAGCCGTGACGATAACACCGTCTAAAAGCCAGTTTAAATAAATTCCATCACCATAAGGAGTTGGTTCAAAAAAAAGCATCCAGTTAAAGTTTACAAAGAAGTCGAAAACACGTATACAGCATGCTTTAATAAATTGTATCCAATCAAAAATCATAATATATTTAATTCGCTAAATTAGATCATGTACCAAATGCTGTCACATTCAGTACATGGATGGAAAGACAAGAAAAGTACTAATCTAATGCTTTATCATTAGGATTGGCAAATAGTTCAACCATTTTTGGTGAAATCTCAAGACCCATATTTGCACCTTTTGGCGGAACAGGTTGAGTAAACCATTTGTTATAGGATTCTAATGCCTTTCCTGACTTTTGTGCATCAGCAATGGTTTTATCCATTAATTGTTTAAATTGAGTATCGCCTTTTCTTAACATACAACCATAAGATTCATAAGAAAGCGGTTCACCAATAATTTTCCATTCAGCAGGATTAATTGCACGAGAACGTTCACCAGCAAGTAATGCATCATCCATTAAAAATGCCACAGCGCGACCCGTTTCAAGTGCATTGAATGCATCGCCATGATCTTTTGGCGTAATGATACGAATACCTAGGTTATCTTTATTGTTGATTTGATTTAAACGGATTTCTGACGTTGTGCCAGCAGTAGTTACCACATTTTTGCCTTTTAAATCTTCAATACTATTGATATTGCTATCTGCTTTGACTAAGAAGCGCGTACCAACAATAAAAATACTGTCTGAAAAATCAACTGTTTTTTGACGTTCAAGGTTATTTGTGGTTGAACCACATTCGAAATCATAAGTATAGTTGTTAAGTAATTGAATACGAGTCTTAGAGGTAATTGGTAAATATTTTACTTGAAGATTTGGCAAATTTAATTCTTTTTTAACTGCATCAACAATTAAATTAGAATAGTCTTGTGAATAACCAATAACTTCTTGTTTTTCACCATAATAGGAAAATGGAATCGAAGATTCTCGATGACCAACAACAATAACACCTGTATCTTTAATTTTGGCTAATGTACCGCTTAGCTCTTCTGCAATAGCTGAACCAGTCATTAGACCTAACATTGCAAATGATAACACTAGTTTGGTTAATTTTGTCTTTTTGTTCATACTCATCTCCTACTGTTTTATTTTGTATCATATTAAATAATTTTAATATTTTTACAAAGGGCGTATATTATAACTTATTTTTTAGCATAAAAGTACTTTTTACTGTTTATTTATCTATCATTGGAGCTAGATGTAACCAGTAATTAACGCAATATTAGATTATTAATTACATCAAGACTTATTTAAACCCAATTATATTTAAGCAATAATTATGCCAGTATCGTGAACTATGAACGTCTTTTAATAAAAAGAGAGATAAACATTAATGTCATCACAACTAAATAAGGCCAATTTCCCCATATAGCATAAGGCGTTAGGCCTGTTGTTGGTGATACAGATGCAGATAAAGCGCCTGTTTCAAATTGCGGTAATTGTTTAACAATATTGCCATGCTGATCAATAATGGCTGTAATACCTGTATTAGTACTACGAATTAACGGTCTACCAAATTCAAGCGCTCTAGCTTGCGCCATTTGTAAATGTTGTTTAGGTCCAATGCTATCACCAAACCAAGCATCGTTTGAAACAGTAAGTAAAAAATCAGTGTCTGGAACAAAATTTTGCCACATTAAATTAGATAAAATCACTTCATAACAAATGGCTGGGGTAAATTTAAAGCCTTTTATTTGTAATTGAGGTTGTTTTGCTTCGCCAGATTTCATTGAGGACATAGGAATGTTGAGCAATTCAGCAATTGGTTCAAGTACTGATTCTAACGGTGTAAACTCCCCAAAGGGCACTAGATGGTGTTTTTTATAACGGTTGATAGTTGGATATTGATAAGGCTCCTTTTCTCCTAATACTAATAAAGTATTGTAGATATATCCATTAGATTGATACCCATCTTCGCCAAAACGATAATCAATAATACCAACAGCTATTTCAGAATCATGGGCTCGGGCTTCGTTATCTAGATATTGTAAAAAAGATTGTTGATTTATTTCGTAATCGGTGATGCTAGCCTCTGACCAAATGATAATTTTATCTTTACCAAAGTTTTGTTTAGTCAGTTTTGTATAGGTTTGTAGTGTGTTGTTAAGTTGTTCTCTTGTCCAACGAATTGACTGCGAAATATTTCCTTGAATTAAAACAAAATTAGCTGAACGAGTGTCATTAACTTTAGTCCAATTAATATTATTGAATAAAATTGGTGCAAATAAGATCACAAGCAGTGCAATAAATGCACCAAGCGTGTGCCTTTTTGGCGTTTTGCTATTTATTGTCTTTATGCAATAAACAAATAATCCGCATAAAATTGTTAGCAGTAAATTAACACCATCAATCCCCAATATAGGAAAATAGCCTTTTAACGGACTATCTAGTTGGCTATAACCGAGTTGCAACCAAGCAAATCCGGTTAAAATATACCCTCGTAAGAATTCGGTTAATTGCCAAAGCACTGGAGCAAGAAATATAAGTTGTTTAAATGAAAATTTTCCAGCAAAACGATTTGCCATCCTTAATAGAAAAGCAAATAGCATAGGATAGAGCGACAAGTATAGGATTAAAAAACCTAAAATAATAATAGCAATGGGGGTGGGTAACTCTCCATATTGCTTAATACTGATATAAACCCAATGGATCCCAGCGGCAAAATAGCCAATGCCCCAACTTAATCCCAGTAACATAGCTTGTTTTTTAGAGCTATCGGCAATCAGCCATAAAAGACCGGCAAACGATACAAAAGCTAAAGGCCAAATATGAAATGGAGCATAACTAAAAACTGCTATACCACCAAAAATTAGGCTTAATAATATTTTTTTAAGCATTTTCAGGTAACTCTAAATTAGGCACGGTAGCCCCATCAGGAATAGTCACATGCAATTGAATAATTCGTCTTCGATCTGCAATGGTAACTTTAAATTGATAGCCGTCAATGGTAATGGTTTCTCCGCGTAAGGGTAAGCGTCCAAAATGTTGCATTACCAGTCCTCCAATGGTATCCATCTCATCATCACTAAAATCAGTTGAAAATATTTCATTAAAATCTTCCACTGGAGTGAGGGCTCGCACAGTATAAACCGATTGTGTTAAGCGACGAATATCGCGATCTTCAACTTCATCATACTCATCTTCAATATCGCCCACGATGAGTTCTAAAATATCTTCAATAGTCACAAGCCCCGAAACACCACCAAATTCATCAATAGCCATTGCCATATGATAGCGCTGCATACGAAACTCTTTTAGCATATGATCAACACGTTTACTTTCAGGCACAACAACGGTTGGTCTAAGGATTTTTTTCAAATCAAAATTATCGACGCCTTGGCGAATAAAAATCAACAGATCTTTTGCCAATAAAATCCCTTCAATATGATCGCGATCTTCACTAATAACAGGATAACGGGAATGCCCATGTTCAGAAATAATATCTAAACACTCATCAAGTGAATAATTGTCTTTAATGGTAACAATTTGAGAGCGGGGGATCATAATATCGCGAATGCGTTGTTCAGCAATATCCATAACACCTTCTATCATATCAAGCGTATCTGGATCGATAAGCTCGTTTTCTTCGGCTTCGCGGATCACTTCGATCAGTTCTTCTTTATCTTTTGGTTCTGAATGAAATAACTGACTTAACCATAATGCAAACCCTTTTTTAGGTCTCCGGTGATTATCATCACTCATTTGTGCTTTTCCTTTCTTACTTTATTATTAATTTACTATTTTTGGCTTAGTTTACTTAATTTACTTACTAAAAAAGTTTGCAAAATAGCATATAACTAAACGGCCTATCGTACATTTTATTCATCAATGGGTTGATAAGGATCTTCAAACCCCAACTGCTGCATAATATCAATTTCGATATTTTCCATTTCTTCGGCCTCGTCGTCAAGGATATGATCATAGCCTAATAGATGCAAACAACCATGCACAATCATATGTGCCCAGTGTGAAGTTAATGATTTATGTTGCTGATCTGCTTCCGCTTCAACCACTTGCTTACAAATCACCAAATCGCCAAGCAAAGGAACATCAATTTCAATGGGTGACTCAAATGGAAAAGATAATACATTGGTTGGCTTATCTTTATGACGATAGGTATTATTTAATTGCTGACTTTCTTGTTTATCGACAATACGGATAGTGAGCTCGGCGTTATCCATAAACTGAGGTAAAATAACCTCTAACCATTGCATAATTTGCGCTTCGGTAGGCAAATTTTGGTTATCTTCTGTAGCAATTTGCAAATCTAAAATAATTGCGCTCATCATATTTACCTTACTTTATTATTCACGATGATAAGGATGATTAGTGGTTAAACTCCATGCACGGTAAAGGCTTTCAGCTACAATAACCCGCACTAAAGGATGAGGTAGGGTAAGTGGCGACAGTGACCAACTCTGTTCCGCCGCCGTTTTGCAAGAAGGAGATAACCCCTCAGGTCCACCAATTAATAAACTCACATCACGGCCATCTACTTTCCAACGTTCTAATTGTTCAGCTAAATTATGCGTTGTGTAAGGTTTACCTGGAATATCAAGAGTAACAATGCGATTGCCTTTACCACAGGCACTTAACATTGCTTCGCCTTCTTTATCTAAGATCCGTACAATATCTGCATTTTTGGTACGTTTTCCAGCGGGGATTTCAATAAGCTCTAAAGGCATATCTTTAGGAAATCGTGATTGATAATCATTAAAAGCAGTGGTAACCCAGTTTGGCATTTTATTGCCAACAGCAATAAGCTGTATCTTCACGTGATTAACTCCAAAGCTTCTCAAGTTCGTAAAGCTGACGGCTTTCTTCTTGCATTATATGTACAATGATCGCATCCATATCAACTACGACCCAATCGGCATCACTTTTACCTTCGCTACCTAACACCAAATGACCTTGTTTTTTTGCTTCATCAAGTAAATGGTTAGCAATAGAGGAAACATGACGGTTTGAAGTGCCAGTACAAATAATCATATAATCGGTAATACTTGATTTGCCACGAACATCAAGGGTAACAATGTCTTTTCCTTTTAGATCATCAATTTTATCAATAATAAAATCTTGTAACGACTGCTGCAAAATAATCTCTCTTTTTATTAAAAATAAAGCGCCATTATAGCATATATTTTAAAAATAACGGTGATGAATAATTTGTGTATGTATTTATTTGGAGGTGACAAAATATATCGATATTGAGCAATATAATTCATACTCCTTTATTAATATTTGTTTGCTAATGCAAAATAGTATTATTTAAATCTACCTGAAAAGGCGATTTTTTAATTATCTGTTTTCTTTTTTCTCTTTTTCAATAAGTTATATTCTCTCATTTTTTTATTTAACTTTTTTTCAGTTTTTTTGTTTATTTCTAGCTAAACGCGTTTCTTTTTTATTGCGTCTTTTATCGCATTTTCGCATTATTACTAGTAGTTAAGTGAGGTTTGCGTGCAGTGCGTAAAAGTCAAAAAGTTATCTTAACCGAATATTAAATTGATTTATCTTAACAAAACTTTACAAAAATCTCAATTAAGAACCTATCTAAAATTTTTACAAACGACTATACTTTCACTCACCTTTATATAGGTAATAAGAAAAAAGCATAAAAAAACGAAATAAAACAGAAAAACAATTGACGGGCAAGATAAAATGCGTTATAATTTCAGGCACCAGGCACCAGGCACCAGCACTGGCAAACCTATGTCTTAAATATTTTTAAATACTCAAATCTTTTTAAAACCTCACAAATCTCAATTCTTTCGAAGAAATCTGCGAACTTGTTTTTATTCGCTTTGCGATTAAAATTCGCTCCAAAATCTACTATTTCATTATCGTTGTCTTTAATGCCACTATGGTTATTACTATGTCCAGTTTCTTCGCAAGCATTAACAGTTAGTACGACCAACAGTATTCAAGGAACTGCACCGTACTTAACGTTTGATGGAGGACGGACAAAGGCAATAGACACTGAAACTTTGTTGTCTATCAAGTTACTCGACAATACAGTAATTACACCATCAACAAACCAATCAAGCCCCACAAATCCAATTCGGTTATTTAGTGTAGGGGATGATTTATCGATGGTAGAGATGTTTTTTCCGGTTCGCTTCTTTCATCCAGGAAACACAATTGGATTAAATGAACTCATTCAGGCACCGTATAACTATTTAAAAGATGATGATGGTGACAATGGTGCTACCGCGACTGGAAGTTTATCGATGACAATTACTAATAAATATGGCGATTTAGTAAATCGTGCTGATCCTATAGATATTTGTAAGTTGCCTTATAAGATAACGTTAAGTACTACAGGTGGTAGTTTAACTACAGAATATGGTGTGCCGAATAGTACTTCTTTCAGTGCAGGTACGGTGTCGTATTATATCTCTCTACCTCTATCACCAACTATTTGTGCGGTAAGGCCAAATTTAGCACAAGGCAGCTCTAATTTTGCAGGTCCATCTAGAGTTTGGGATCCAAATAAGGGTTTTTTAACTCAGGCTCAAAGTCCATTTTATGATTTTAATTTTCCTTCTACCGGTGCTGATGGTTTATATTTTGACCTAGACATTAATGAGATAGATGCAAGCCAATTGACGTGGTCTCCTGTCTCAAAAGGAGGAGTAACTGCAACGGTGAGGTTGGTAAAACCAAACAATAGTGATAATTGGATTAGTGATAAATCAAAATATGTAACACGAGTAACGTTAAATGGCCCTAGGGCAAGTAGTAGTCAAATAAATTCAAGCAATCCTGGTTTACTTACTGGACCTTCTTTTACTCCTCAGACCTTCGAGTTAGAGGGTAGAAATAGTAGAGGTCAAGTAGTCGTAAAATATGGATTTGTGTTGTGGAAGTGGTTTGTGAATCGTGGGGATAAGGATGATACGTTATCTAATCAATCCTCTTGGTGTCGTAGTATAGGTTATCGTTTATCACAGGTAAGGGATCTAACTAATGCAACCTGCGCCGGTCAGAACTCAGGAAATTGGTGTCAAGGTGCTATCGGCGCTACTCCATCATCGAGTAATAATTTTTACCAACGCCAAATAGGAGCAGGATTATTCACAGAATGGGGCTATATAAGTCGTTACACCGGTCCGAACTTCGCTGATTTCCACTATTGGACAAGTGATGCATCGGGGAACGATCAGTTCATAGTACTTTCATCCTTAGGCACTGTTAGCGGTGGTGAACCGAACGATAATTTTTATGCTGTTTGTGTTACTCCTTAACATTTAATTCTTATAGTGTATATGGGGTTATGAACAATTAGAGACAAATTACTAAAAAAATTGTTTTTAGAATGTTAGAAACAAACAATAGTGAGTTATGCGCTTTTGCAGGTAAATATCAGAAGCGCATAGGAAAAATAAAAATAGGTTGGAAACGATGCAGTATTATTACCACTACCGCAGCTGGTGGATTCATATTTTAAATTTTTTTAAGTATCAATTTGTACAAATTATTTATTTGATTTTATTTGTATCATCAAAAGTTTTGTTGATGTCGTTATTAATATTGCCATATTCATTGGAATCGCAGGCATTAACCGTCAGTTCGACCAATACTATTCAAGGAACTGCACCCTATTTAACGTTAGATGGTGTAACTAAAATCACTAAAATTGAGGATTTGTTAGGTATCAAATTATCAGATGGTACCAAAATTACACCAGAAACTAATAACTCATCGCCGACAAATCCTATTGAGTTACCGTTGGTAGGTCAAAGTTTTGCTAATGTTAATATGATAATTCCTCCATTAACTAGTGTAGTAAATTTTAGTGATTTAGTGGCACAAGGGAATTGGGGGGATGATGATGGAGATGGACAAGGACCAAATGAAGTAACGGCTACAGGGAATATAACGCTGATAATCACGGATAAGAATAACCAAACGATAAGTCGTAGTGAAGTATTAACAAAATGTAATGCACCTTATAAAGTGGTATTAAGTAGTACTGGAGGTAGTATAAGTACTCGTTACGGCATACCTAATAGCAGTGCATTTGAAGCAGGGAGTGAAATATATTACTTCAACCCTAACTCATCAAGTAACAATGTCTGCGCAAAAGTAGAATTTGCAAAGCCGAGTTTGAGATATGATTCTGGCGAAAGTCCTGATTTCATGTGGAATGCTGATAAGGGTTTTCTTACTCAATCAGTTATACCCACATCATACGGTTTAAATTTCCCAACCACGGCGGCAAATAACTTATATTTTGATTTGGAAATAACAGGAAGTGACCAACCACTTACTTGGGACTCAGTTTCTGGTGGGGGTATAACTGCTACCATGAGTAATGTCACTAGCACTAGTGTACGAGTTACTCTAACTGGTCCAGAGGCAAAAAACCAATGGGGAAATTCAAATCCTAGTCAAATAATCAAACCAAATTTACCTCAGGAATTCGAGTTAAAGGGTAGAGATAGTAATGGAAAGACAATAGTAAAATATGGTTTTGTGTTACAGACATGGTTTGTTAATCGCGGATTTACAAATGATATTCCTTCGAACCATGCTATATGGTGTAGCGGTTTGGGATATCGTATGCCACAAGTGAAAGACCTTGTTAATACAGACTGTACTACTGAATTAGGCAGTAATTGTCAAGGAGCCCTTCCGTCATCAAGTGGAAACTGGTATTCGCGATATATAGGATCGGGTCTTTTCTCCGAGTGGGGCAACATGCAATATTATAGCAATGCTGATTTCGATTTCGTCGAATACTGGGCGAATGGCATAACCGAAAACTCTTATTTTGCTGTTAGCCCGTTCGATGGTTATATGTACGACTACGGTGATTCTGCTGATTTCAACGGAATATGTGTTACTCCTTAGCTTTTTAATTTCTAGCTATCGTGGTAGAGCTTATAGGAACAACTAAAGCATTAAAAATATATATAAAAAATAGAGTAAATAATATTAAAGGGTTAAGTGCTTTTGTAAATAACAAAAGTGTTTATGAATAGAAAATACTATTTTATAGGCCTAAAAATAATGAGATATCGTCATGGTTGTTGTAAATTTTTTTAAGAGTCACTTTGTGCAAATTACTTTTTTGATTTCATTTGTATCATCAAAGGTTTTGTTGATGTCGCTATTACTATTATCATACTCATTAGAATTGCAGGCATTAACAGTTAGTACAAGTAATACTATTGAAGGTAGCGCACCGTATTTAACGTTTGATGGTGTCACTAAAACTACCACAATAGATAGTTTGTTAGGTATCACTTTGTCGGACGGTACTAAAATTACACCGCAAGATAATAATTCAGCAGTAACACCAATTGTGTTACCACGCGCAAGCGATACTTTTGCTAATATTGATATGGTAGTTCCGCCTTCAAGCAACTCAGTTAGCATAAATGACATAGTGACAAATGGTAACTATTGGGGGGATGATGATGGAGATGGACAAGATGGCATAACGGCAACGGGGGATATAACTGTTACTTTCACAGACAAGAATGGCAAAGTGGTTAATCGTGGTGATGCTTTAGATATTTGTAATGCTCCTTATAGAGTGGAATTAAGTAGTGCCGGTGGTCGTTTAACCACTCGTTATGGTGTGCCTGATAGTAGTACTTTCTCTGGTAGCAGGGTAACGTATTATATTAATCCTAATTTGCCACCCGTTATCTGCTTTGTAAGGCCAAATCTACTTGAGGGCGCAACTGTATCTAGACTCAACTTCGCTGGTCCCGATACTATATGGAATCCAATTAAGGGATTTCTAGTTCAATCAACCAATCCCTCATCCTACGATCTAAACTTTCCGACCACGGGATCTGATGGTTTATATTTTGATTTAGACGTAAGTGGAGGCGTTCAATTAACATGGTCATCTGTTACGCATGAAGGGATAACCGCTACAGTCAGAAGGTTAACTGCACGCGATACTTGGTTCCCTAGCAACAATCGCACTCAAACTGTAACACGAGTTACCTTAACAGGGCCTAAGGCAAGTGATGTACAAAAAAGTCAAGCAAATCCTGATCAAATTTATAAGCCAAATTTACCACAGGTATTTGAATTAGAAGGTAGAGATAGTAGTGGTAACGTAGTAGTCAGATATGGTTTTGAGTTGAAAAAGTGGTTTGTAAACCGAGGAAACAATGACAATACTGCCCCTAATCAAGCATCTTGGTGCCGTAGTTTAGGTTATCGTTTAGCACAGGTAAAGGATCTGACTAATTCAGTCTGTTCTGGTGTAAATTCTAGCAGTCTTTGTAGCGGAGCTGTTGCTGCTACCCCATCATCAGTAGCTAATCACTACCAGCGTCGAATAGGTGCTGGATTATTCACTGACTGGGGTTTTGTGGAAAACTATATTGGTGTGGGTTTTTCCGATGGCTACTATTGGACAAGTGACAACGCGACGGGAAACACCCAGTTTGTTGTGTCCTCACACAACGGTGGAGTTAACAAACATAGTCCGGTTATTAACAATTACGGTGTTTGCGTTAATCCTTAACATCTAATTTTTAAGTTGCTAATGAATCTATAATGTTAACCGATGATAATCGGCTAACGGAAATAGTTCCAGACTAAGGCGACTTTTTAGTAGGTAAAGTCGATAAGTTTGTAGTTTACAGTCGATAAGACAAGTTCGTAGGGAGATAAAAAGATATAGGTTGGATTGAGCTAACATATTCGTTCCAAAAATAGCAAATGGACCGTTGATGGAGATGAATATAGAAATGGTTTAACCAAAGTAGGATAGTTTAATAGTAAGCATTATAAATAAAATTAACCAAGCAGTTGGTTACAGCGATGTTTTAAGTATTCGTATGGTGTCCCTAACAGCAAAAAATTCATTGCTGAACGGTTATTTACTACATCAATCCAGCTTATTTTTACAGTCAGCTAAGTAAAGCAGAATTGATATGCTGAACTTACCGACAAGTGAAATAAAAGTGGGATTTTATTGTTCAATTTATTATATTTTTCACCTTACAGTCGCAACTTCCCGACTACTGGTGTTAAAAGTTATATTTAAAATTGATAATATTAGCAAACAACCAACTGACTTGGCCCTTATTACACCTGAAATGGTAAGAACAACCACCCTAAAATCATCCGTCATAAAAAATAGAAGTTGTTTTAATGTTTTTATTTTATTTATAAATAAAGAAAACTCTAATAAGTCTAATACATTAACTGAATGTTTTTTATAGAAAAACACACCACAAAATATAGTCCTTTATAAGCAATGAATGATATATAAATTAAACCATTGATTAAAGAGAAATAATTCGATCAAACAGCGGATTATCAGTCAAACGATGCGTAACCATGATTAGTGTTTTGCCTTTACATGTCTGCTTTATCAATTGGATAATTTGTTGTTCTGTTCGTTGATCAAGGCTTTCTGTTGGTTCGTCCATTAAAATTAAAGGGGAATTATGCAGTAATGCTCTTGCAATGCCTATACGACGAATTTCACCACCAGATAAAGTACGCCCACCTTGTCCAATTAGCATATCTAAACCTTGTTCTGTAGTTAGTAATTTGTCCAATTCAACTTGATGTAGAACCTCAATAAGCTGTTGATCAGTTGCATTAGGATTACCAATGAGTAAATTTTGCCGTAAAGTTTCACTAAAAATAGTAATAACTTGTGGAACCATTGCAATGGCTTGTCGCAAAGTTTTTTCATCCAGTTGATTTATTGGGGTATCATTAAAATAAATATTGCCGGAGCTTGCCTCCCAAGTCCGATTTACTAGGCTTAATAAAGTTGATTTACCACAACCTGTTTTACCAATTATTCCAATATGTTCACCTTGTTCAACCGTTAAGGAAAAATCAGTTAATATCGCAAAAGGTTGATTTGGGTAGCTGAAATTAATTTGTTCAAATTTTAATTTTGCTGTAGTTAAATCTATCGCTTTACCTTTAGAAACAAATTGAATGTTGGGCGTTTGATTAAAAATAGCCGTTGTGCGTGTGGCAGAAGTAAGTACTTGCCCTAAAAAGATAAATGCGCCAGGAATTGGCATGAGTATTTCAGCACTTGCAAGACTAACAAATACAAATAGTGCCACTAACGGGGATAGGGTGTATTGGGTAATTAGCCATAGAACAAGCAACGTTAAAAATCCAGCAATCAGCACAATCAATGCGCTTGATAGTGCCATTAATGTTGATTGACGTTGCTGGTTATAAAGCCAGTTTGATTCAAGCTCATCAAGTTTAGCACGATAGCGTGGTTGTGCATTAAATAGGATAAGTTCAGCTTGTCCTTGTAGATAATTAATTAATAATAAACGATATTCACTTTGTTGTTTAGCTAGTGTTTTGCCGAGTTGTTTTCCTGCTTGATAAAAAATGACCGGAACCACAAGTAAGGTGGTTGTAAGGATAATAGTAATAATTAACGCAATAGGTAAGTTTATATTTGCTAACCCAACAAACAAAACAACAATGGTAACAAGTGCGGTTACAATAGGTGAAAAAAGTTTTAGGTATAAGTGATCAAGTGCGTCAATATCGACAATAAAGCGATTAAGCAAGTCAGCCCGTTGGTAGTGGGCTAATTGATTGGCACTTAAGGGCAAAATCTTACGAAAAGCTAACGTTCTTAAATAAGCTAAGATTTTAAATGTAGTATTATGATCAACTAAACGCTCCATATAGCGAGCAGCGGTTCGAATAATTGCCGCAGCACGAACACCAGCAGCAGGCAACATATAATTGAAAGTATACAAACCTGCAACGCCAACAAAAGCGGTAGAAGCCAAAAACCACCCTGATAATGACAGCAAAAATACGCTGGCAAATAGGGTAAGAATTGACAAAAATAATCCCAATAAAATTTGCCCAAAATAGTGTTTATATAGTGCGATATAAGGGCGTAATATAGCTAGCATAAATCCCCCTTGATATCACAGTGTAGCTTACCATTAGCCAATTGCCAGATTTGTTTAAAATCTTGCATGTCATCTGTTTGATGAGTAATTGTAATGCTATTAGGGGCAATGTGTTGCTGATCCAAATTTTGGATGGTTCGTTTATCTAAACTAGCAGTTGGTTCATCAAGAATCAATAATTGACAGGGTTTTAGCATTGCTCTGGCTAAGGCGATCCGCTGTGCTTGTCCAACTGATAAACGTACCGCATCTTCGCCAACTTGGGTTTTAATGCCTTGTGGTAATTTAGCAATAACTTCGGTCAATTGGGTTTTGGCTATCACGTTATCCAGTTCATGGTTGGTTGCATTTTGTTTACCCAATAAAATATTTTCACGGATAGTACCATTAATCAAGTAAGGATTTTGACCAATCCAGCTTACTTGTAGTTGCCAATCATTAATATCTAATTGATTAAATTCAATACCATTAATCTTTAGTGAGCCTTGATAAGGTAAAAAACCGAGTAGTACTTGCATTAACGAAGTTTTACCCTCGCCACTAGTTCCTATTAGAGCTAATTTAAATGGTGCTTGCAAACTAAACGATAATGGACCAACGATAGGTTGTTGTTCGTTAGATAATACAATTAAATTATCTGCTTCAATTGTTTTTAATGGTTCAGTCAATTTTATGTTTGTTATATTATCATTGGCTTGTTTTGGTGCGATTTTTTTACTTAAAAAACTTTCGATATTATCTGCTGCTGCGATTGCTTCAGCTTTGGCATGATAGTAAGTGCCCAAATCACGTAAAGGTTGAAAGTATTCAGGGGCTAACATTAGCGCAAAAAAACCAGCAAATAAAGTAACCGTTCTATTATATGCACCAAAATCGAATTCGCCTAAATACGAAAATCCAAAATAAACCGCCACAATGGCGATTGAAATAGAAGTAAAAAACTCCAATACGGCTGAAGATAAAAAGGCTATTTTGAGCACTTGCATAGTTTTAATACGAAAATCTTCAGAGGCAATGGCTATTTCGTTAGTTTGTTTTTCGCCTTGGTTGAATAATCGAATGGTATTGAGTCCTTTTAAACGATCTAAAAAATGACCGCTTAAATATGCGAGCGCTTTAAAATGACGACGATTAATATCAGCGGCTCCCATTCCCACTAAAATCATAAAAATAGGAATCAGGGGGGCGGTGCCCAGTAAAATTGTAGCAGCAGCCCAGTTAAATGGGAAGATAGCAATGCAGATTAAAATCGGTGCCATGCCTGCCAATCGCATTTGGGGAAGATAACGGGCAAAAAAGTCATGCAATTTATCAACTTGTTCAATAAGCAACGTACTCCATGCGCCGATCGTGCTTTGATTTAAATAAGCAGGCCCATGCAACTCAAGTTGATCAATTAATTGCTGTCGAATTTGCTGACGAACTTTTTTGCCTATGGCAAAGTTGATCTTTTCGCGTAGATAAATTAAGCCTGCTCGACCAAGTAACACTGCAATTAGTGCGCCAAAAAAAGGCAGAATATCCACAAAATAGTGTTGTTCAATAATAATTTTTTGCAAAATTACAGCGAGTAATGCAGATTGAATAATAACTAATATAGTTAAAACCAAGCTGGTTAAAATTGAAGCACGCAAATTAGTTTTATGCATTTTTGCTTGCTGTTTTAACCAACCAAGTAGATAGGTCTGGCGTTTTTTATCTAATGACATAAAGATCTTTACTGCTTATTTTAAATTATCCAAATAATGTTCTGCATCTAAAGCAGCCATACAGCCTGTACCTGCTGAAGTGATTGCTTGACGATAGACATGATCCATTACATCACCAGCAGCAAAAATCCCTTCGACACTGGTTTGAGTAGCGTTGCCTTGCGTGCCTGATTGTACTTTGATATAACCGCCATTTAGTTCAAGTTGACCTTCAAATATAGCGGTGTTTGGTTTGTGGCCAATAGCGATAAACACGCCTAAAACCGATAACTCTTCGGTAATATTAGGATCTTGTGAGCTACGGATTCTAACTCCAGTTACTCCCATGTTATCCCCTAAAACTTCATCAACTACACGATGAGTATGTAGGATAACTTTACCTTCTTTAATTTTTTGCTCTAAGCGATCCATTAAGATTTTTTCTGCTCTAAAGGTATCTCGACGGTGAATTAAATGTACTTCACTTGCGATATTGGCTAAATAAAGCGTTTCTTCAACCGCGGTATTGCCACCACCCACGACAGCAACTTTTTGGTTGCGATAGAAAAATCCATCACAGGTAGCACAAGCCGACACACCTTTACTTTTGAATGCTTCTTCTGACGGTAAACCAAGGTATTGCGCTGATGCGCCAGTTGCAATAATAAGCGCATCACAACAGTATTGCGTTTCGCTACCATAAAGCTTAAATGGTTTTGTGCTAAAATCAACGCGATCAATTTGATCTAAAATAATTTCAGTATTAAATCTTTCTGCATGTTCTTTCATCTTAACCATTAATTCTGGTCCTGTTAAATCAGGAGCACCGGCTGGCCAGTTTTCAAGATCGGTTGTGGTTGTTAGTTGCCCACCTTCTTGCATTCCAGTAATTAACACGGGTGAAAGGTTAGCTCGTGCGGCATAAACAGCAGCAGTGTAACCGGCAGGACCAGAGCCAAGTATTAATAAACGAGCATGTTTGGTTTTCATTTTAAATCCTTACTTATTTTAAAATTTTGACGATTTTAGACAAAGTTAACGCAATTTATTGCCAATAAGTCTAACATTATCAATCGTTATAATGTAAAAGAATTGTTTATTGCAGCAATAGGTAATCATAATAGGCTTTTTTGTATTGCGTTAATTTTCATTAAACTACAAGTTTATCTTTTTCTTTTCAATTATTTTAAATACATTTATTCTTTATTTAAACTACATTAATTTTTGTTTGTGTTTTTACTGTTTAGAATATGCGATTTTCTTATTCTGATATCCTTTATCTGAAATTTTTTATTATTTAATAAGATATTTTTGATTATTGGTTTAGTTAACATCCTAACAGTAGGAGAGAAGATGAGTAATCCTTCAAAAGAAAGTGTTGAAGCTGTACTTACAAAAATTAATTGGGCTCAAGAGATTTTAAACTCAGTACAACAAAATATTACCGATCCACAGATTGGGAATATTTTATCTGGAATTGCCTTTATTATGGATTCAGCTTCATCTGAAGCGGAAGCGCTTTATCAATCAATTGAATAATTAAGTTATCTATTTTTATCAACACCTTCAATTACCATTTTGTGATTGAAGGTGCCTATTGTTTAATTCGTTTCGCTGTTATCAGATAGATACGTTGTTAAGTCTGAAAGTGGCCAACGAATATGCGCTGTTGGTTCATTAATTCGATAACCAAAAGCTAAGCAAAGTCCTATCCCGAATGAGTCGCCACCAAATTGTGGAATATATTTTTCTAGGATCTTTATGACGTTATCATGATCGAATCCACCAATAGCACATGAATCAATACCACGAAATGCCGCTGCAGTCATCATATTGGCACTAGCGATATAGTCTTGCATTTCTGACCAGTGGTTGATGGTTAAACCGTCGGCTAAGCCTTGTTCGCAAAAATTGATAAATCCTTGACAGGCAATATCAATATCGGTTTGGTTATTGGGATCAGGTAAGGTGCGTGCAATTGTTTGTCGTAAATAATCGCTCTGTAACGTAAAATTATTGGCTTTGCGGTAAAGTACAATTACAAAATGTGAACAGCTGGTAACTTGTTCTTGGTTATAGCAAACATTACGTAATTCAACTTTTATCTTGTGACTATCAACAACCACAAAATGCCATGGCTCCATGCCAAATGATGAAGGAGATTGACGACCCGCTTCTAAAATATATTTAATATCATCATCACTAATTTTTTTGGTATTATCAAATTTTTTACATGCATGTCTAAAGTCGAATGCTTGGGTTAGTTTGTCCATATTTTCTCCTAAGATTGGCTATTCCACGGGGCAACTTTTAACAATAATAACATACCGGGAAAAGCAAGAATAAAACATAACCAAAAAAAGTTTGTCCAGCCTAAATGTGATGTTAAAACACCTGATGTTGAATTTATTAATGTTCTTGGTATAGCTGAAAAACCAGTTAGTAGTGCAAACTGTGTTGTGGTAAATAATGGGCTTGTTTTTTTTGATATAAAAGTAACTAAAGCAGCTGAGCCCATTCCAACACCAATAGATTCAAAACTAATTACAGTCGCCAATGTGATAAGTTGACTATAAGTAATAGTTAAAAAAGGCCCTTGGTAAGATAAAAAGGCAAAACCTAAAATAGAAAACATTTGCACAAATCCCGATATCCACAATGAGCGGTTGAGTCCATATTTTGAAATAATAAAACCGCCTAAAAAAGCACCTAATAAACTTGGCCAGACTGCCGCATTTTTAACTACAGTTCCTATATGTCTCTTTTCAAAATTCATATCTAAATAAAAAGGTGTAGTTAAAGATGTAGCAAGGCTATCACCAAGCTTATAAAATGAAATAAAGGCAATAATAAATAAAGTGTTACGCAACGATTGTCGATGAATGAACTCATTTATTGATTGTTTGAAAATAGATTTATCTGAATGAATTACACTGATATGTGATGGCTCTTTTAATCTTATCGTAATCAATAGTATTGGTATAAAAAATGCAGCAGTAAATACGAATACTTCCATCCATGATAAATAATCAGCAAGAACCAAAGATAATCCACCAGGGACGAATCCTGATATTCGATAAATATTAATATGTATACTATTTCCGCTACCAAGTTCGTTATCGCTTAAAATTTCTCTTCTGTAAGCATCAATTGCAATATCTTGAGTTGCAGAAATAAAAGCTGTTAACAAACTTAAAGCAACGACTATTTTAATGTTATCTTGGGGAGTTAAAAAACCATACATAGGCATGATAATTAAGAGCCCTAATTGAGTTAAAAATAACCAACCTTTACGATACCCTAATGAGAAAGGTGACATCTTATCTAATAATGGTGACCAGAGAAATTTACATAAGTAAGGAATTTGGGTTAATGCGAAAGCACCAATTGTTTTTATGTCTACGCCTCCAACTTTTAGCCAAGCTGGAATTAATTGAATAATAAAGAAAAAAGGAAGTCCAGAACAAAAGCCTGTATAAATGCACAACAACATTTTTCTATTAAAAAAAATATGAGCTAATTTTTTATTCATTATTTAACTTTATTGTTAGTTTTTGGCAAAGTGTTATCATAGCACACAACATATAAAAAATAATTCAGCAAACCAAGATTGACCGTTTTATCCAAAGTCATGTTTTCAATATAAGAAAGTTATGTGCAATAACTTTTTTAAAGCTAGAGATTCATTATTTTAGCTGTTCTTTGTTAAAAAGTTTCCGGTAACTATGTGTTTCAGTATAAAATTAATGTCAATAATAAATTAACAAACTACCATTAAGAGGGGGTGTAGTAATATGAAAAGTTCAATCAGAGTGGCTGTCTTTAGTAGTAAGCATTACGATAAAGAACATTTAGAAATCGCTAATAAAAAATATGGCTTTGATATCGAATATTATGAACATAAACTTAGCTGTAAAACTGTGGTTACAGCCCAAGGTTATGACGCAGTTTGTGCATTTGTAAATGACGAAGTAGATAAAAAAGTATTAAAAAAATTAGCAAGTTATGGCATTAAGATTTTAGCGCTTCGTTGTGCTGGGTTTGATAATGTTGATTTAGCTGAGGCTGAAAAGTTAGGTATTACAGTAGTGCGTGTGCCCGCTTATTCCCCTGAAGCGATTGCAGAACATGCAGTGGCTTTAATGATGACGTTAAATAGAAGAACACATAAAGCCTATCAGCGTACTCGTGATGCTAACTTTTCGTTAGATGGATTAACTGGATTTAATATGCACAATCGTACCGCTGGTGTCATTGGTACGGGCAAAATTGGTCAAGCGGTTATCCGCATTTTGAAAGGTTTTGGTATGCATATCCTTGCCTATGATCCTTATCCTAATGATGTTGCAGTTGAATTAGGAGCGCAATATGTTGAGTTAGATGAGTTATATGCAAAATCTGATGTTATCACTTTACATTGCCCTATGACCCCTGAAAATTATCATTTATTGAATAAAGATTCTTTCCAAAAGATGAAAGACGGCGTGATGATTATCAATACAAGTCGTGGCGCATTACTTGATGCAACCGCAGCTATTGATGCATTAAAGAAAACAAAAATTGGTGCTTTAGGCATGGATGTTTATGAAAACGAACGTGATCTCTTTTTTGAAGACAAATCTAATGATGTTATTTTAGATGATGTGTTCCGTCGCTTATCTTCCTGTCATAATGTTATTTTCACGGGGCATCAAGCCTTTCTAACACAAGAAGCATTATTAAATATTTCTGATACGACGTTAAATAATATCAAACAAGTTGCGGAAGGGGAATCATGTCCAAATATTGTTAAACAACAATAAATATCTTATGATGTTGTCGATTTTTAATTACTTAAGATATGGATTTTTTATGCAGCGTATTGCCATTTTTATTAGTACAATTTTATTGCTTGCAGCTTGTAGTAGTGACAGATCTTCAACATCTCCCATGAGAGAACACCGTGGACATGCAAATGTTAAAGGCGGTGTTTATCTGGAAAAAGATCACAATCAATCAAAAATCGCTAGTGCTTCATTAGACTTAGATAAAGAAAAATTTATTGATAGAATGGTCAGTAAGCATGGTTTTAATCGTCAACAACTCCGTAATGTGCTTGCTCAAGCCAATAAGCTTGATTGGGTAATTAATTTAATGGATAAACAAGCACCAAAAACAACCTCGCCAACGGCACCAAATGGCGCTTGGATTCGATATAAAAATAAATTTATTACACCAAGTAACCTTCCTCGTGGTGTTGAATTTTGGAACCAATACCAAAAAGAATTACAGCGTGCTTATAATGAATATGGAGTGCCACCCGAAATTATTGTTGGCATTATTGGCGTTGAGACAGGTTGGGGTAGAGTGATGGGAAAAACTAAAATCATTGATGCCTTGTCAACTCTTGCCTTTTACTATCCAAGACGTGCGCAATATTTTTCTAACGAATTAGAAGATTTTTTAGTTATGTGCCGAGATGAAGGCGTTGATCCCTTTGATTTGAGTGGATCATTTGCTGGTGCTATGGGATATGGTCAATTTATGCCATCAGCATTTAGACGCCACGCTGTTGATTTTAATCATGATGGGCATATTGATTTATGGGATCCCGTTGATGCTATTGGTAGTGTGGCAAACTATTTTAAGTCACATGGTTGGCAACGAGGTAAAAAAGTGGCTGTGATGGCTGATGGACAAGCACTATCACTTGATACTGGTTTTAGTACTAAATACTCCATTGAAACATTAGCAAAAGCAGGATTAAAACCACAAAGTTCATTAGAAGGACATACGCAGGTAAGTTTATTGCGTCTTGATATGGGCGATCGTTACCAATACTGGTATGGATTACCCAACTTTTACACTATCACCCGTTATAACCATAGCACTCATTATGCAATGGCCGTTTGGCAATTAGGACTTGCAGTTAAAGAAGCAAGATAGTCATTTAATGGTATTGTATCAAAACTGATAAGGTCGTTTTTGCGGCCTTTTTATTTGTTAATGATGTTTAAGAAATGATTAATTTTGTTGCAAGCAATAATAAAAATATACCAAAGAATTTAATTAATTTTTTAATCGATAATTTTTGCGCAAGTTGTACACCTACCTTAGCCATCGGGATACTTGTTAGCATAATAACTAATGCAGCAGGTAAATAAATAAAACCTAAACAGTAGTTTGGTAATTGAGGGTTATTCCAACCCGCTACTATGTAGCCAATGCTACCACCTATGGCAACGGGAACGGTGAAAGCGGCAGATGTTCCAATGGCTTTACGTATATCAACACCACATCTTTGCAAAAATGGTACAACTAATATGCCACCACCAACACCTACAAGGGCTGCAAAAAGTCCAATCAAAATTCCAGCAAATACAAAGATACTATTATTTAAAGAAAGATTTTTATCAATTTGATTATTTGATACTTTATTTGTTTGTAGAATAAATTTACTACTAACATAGATAAGAAAAACGATAAATATCCACTTTAACCAAAAACCAGGAATATAAGGTGTTATGTATGAGCCGCTCAAAGTACCAATCATACAACCCAAAACCATTTTTTTTAGAATATTCCATTGAATATTTTTGTTTTTATTATGAATATAGCTAGAAGACAGACTTGTGCCAATAATGGTAGCTAACGATGTTGCAATAGCAATATGGTTAACCCAAGGATCACCTATATTAAAATAATTTAAGGTAAAAATTAAAGATGGTACTATTAGTGCGCCACCACCAACGCCAAACATACCGGCTAATAACCCAGCAACAGCCCCTATTAAAAGAAAGATAATAAATTCAAAAATCATATTTAATCCTTAGAGTAGGGTAAGCCAATCTGTATAATTATTTGTTAAGCAAAAATTAAGATTAGACCATTGATTTTAATTACATATTGCTAATATATATTGCAAATAATACAGTGATTTTACCCGAATAATTTAAAAGATCTTAATGATTCTATTAGTAAAAAGCTCACTAACATTATCATATTTGATCAATAAAGTAATAATCAAAAAGATGACAGCATGATTAAAAACGATTATGTTATTTAATAAATTGTAACTAATAAGAAGTTAAAGATAAATTTAAAGGAGATAATAATGAAAGATCGTTTAAAGTGGATTGATGAATTTGGTTTTTTAGGTGAAACTGCAAGTGGGCATTCGCTAGTGATGGATGGTGGTATTGAACATGGCGGTCGTAATCGTGGAGCTCGCCCTATGGAGCTTTTATTGCATGGTGCAGCTGGTTGTATGGCTTATGATATTATTGCGATTTTAAAAAATAAAAAAAAAGATGTTCGTGATCTTTGGATAGATATTGATAAAACTCAAGCAGGATCCTCTCCTAAAGTGTATACGTCAATTAATTTTCATATTGTCATTACGGGTATTAATATCGATAACGAAACAGTCGAAACAGCCGTAAAACTTGCATCAGAAAAATATTGCAGTGCCTCTATCATGCTTGGTAAAACAGCAAAAATGTCTTATACCTATGAGGTTAAAGAATATCACTAAAGTATTTTTTTATAACAAATAATTATAATCTAATAACAAGCTGATCTTAGCACGTTGTGAATTAATCATTTAATATTTCATCATTATAGATAATTGTGATACGAGAATGATTATGCAACAGTTAAATAAAAATATGCGATTCCGGGATTTAGTCATTCTGGGATTGCTTTTTATTGGTCCAGCAGCACCTGTAGGATTATTTGGTGTTTTAGATGCGATAAGTGATGGTGCAGTTGCTTTGGTTTATATCATAGCAACTTTTGTAATGGCATTTACCGCGCTTTCTTATGCCAGAATGGCAAACGTTTTACCGCATGCGGGAGCTGTTTATGCTTATTGTTCTATTGGCATTCATCCTAGTGCTGGATTTTTAGTAGGCTGGTTGTTGTTACTTGATTATATGTTTATCCCTGCCGTTGCGTACTTATTTAGCGGTATATCGTTCAATGCATTGATTCCCGAAGTGCCAGTATGGTTATGGACATGCTTAGCTGTAATGTTAACTACTACGCTGAATTTAGTTGGTGTTAGAAAATCGACTAAAATTACGTTAATCATCTTGATATTTGAAATTATTATATTACTTGCTGTGTTATCTGTTGGTATTTGGATAATAGCCACTAATGGTAGTAACAGAGATTGGTTACAACCTTTTATTGGTGGTAATTTATTCAGTTGGAGTAATCTATTTAATGCTGTGTCTATTGCTGTATTATCTTATTTGGGATTTGATGCTATTGCTACTTTTTCCGAAGAAAATGGCGGACCTCATAATTTAGTTAGTAAAGCGATTGTATGTTGTTTAATTTTAGCTGGGTGTTTATTTGTGCTACAAATTTATGTCGGTAGCTTACTTAACCCTTATAACCCTGAATATTTGCGTAGTCATCCAGAACTACAAGGTAAAGTTTACTATCATATTGTTAATCAAGAAATTAATCTGTGGTTAGGGTGGGCACTAGGTTTAATGAAAGCTATTGGTGCATCATTTGCAGCAATGGTTGGACAAGCCGCAGCAAGTCGTCTTTTATTCAGTATGGGGCGTGACAAACGTTTACCTTCATTTTTTGCAAAAGTAGGAAAAAAAAGTGGTGTACCGACAATGGCTATTATATTTGCAGCGCTATTTAATTTATGTTTAGTTGTTATTGCTGCTAATAATGCTAAAGGGTTGCCAACTTTAGTTTCATTTGTTGATATTGGAGCATTAACTGCATTTATCATGTTACATTTATCTGTAATTGGCTATTTTAAGTTTAAAAAAAGCTCAAAAGGATGGTTTTCGTGGTTTTTAGATGTCTTTATGCCCATTATAGGTATTGTAGTGCTATTACCTGTATTATTACATATTGATAACGACGCAAAAATGGTTGGTATTATTTGGTTAGCTATTGGAATGATCATTCTCTATTTAAACAAAAATAAAACCAAACTATTGTGGTTAGAGAAAAATAACAAATAACAAATTCAATACGTTTGTTATAAACTTATAGCATTTAGATTATATAATAAATTTTCTTATCTTTATTCTGGTGTTATAACTAAATGCTATTGGAAATATTACGTGGTGCTTTCATTTCGGCTAGTTTAATTATTGCTATTGGTGCTCAAAATTTATTTGTACTCAAGCAAGGATTATTAAAAAATCATATCTTTTATATGTCGGCAATTTGTTTTATTTGTGATTTTGCTTTAATGTCAATAGGGATTTTTGGGGTAGGTACTTTTATTCGTAGCAATTCTTTAATTACTAATATTTTAGCAATCTCTGGGGCGATTTTTTAATTTGGTATGGTTTTTGTGCGTTTAAAAGTGCAATTAAAGGCACAAGTAGCATACAAATAGAATCTAAGTCATTAAATAATAACAACTTATTAAAAGTTGTACTGGCAACTTTGGCTGTTACACTACTTAATCCTCATGTCTATTTGGATACTGTTGTTATTGTGGGTGGAATTGCTGGCACGTTAACTAATGAACAAAAATTTGCATTTTTGGTTGGTGCCGTCAGTGTTTCATTCATATGGTTTTTTAGTCTTGGTTACGGAGCAAAATTACTCATACCGCTATTTAGAAAGAAAAGAATGTGGGGTAATATTGGACTGGATAATTGGTGCTGTAATGTTCTATATTGCCTATTGTTTGGTTATGTATGTATTTGATGTGCATTAAGCACATACATAACCAAAACGTTGAACTAATAATTATTATTTGGGAATAGTGTAAGGTTATTCTTGACAAGCTTGATATATATTATTTTTACAATATTGTTTAAAAGTAATGTTTAGCAGTTTGAATACCTTTTATAGTGTCATTTTGTTATTTCCTATTGCCAATATTATATTTTTATTAAAGAAGTTTCTTGACATATTTGCAGGCCTCTTGATAGTTATTTTGGCAAGCTTGTCGAAAGTAATAGTTTGCAGTATGGATATTTTTTGTAACTCCTAATCCTTGTTGATAGATAATACCTAAATTGTATTGTGCAATGGCATGGTTTTGTTCAGCGGCAAACTGAAACCATCTTCTAGCTTCTGTATAATTTTTTTCAAACCATGAGCCATTATAATATAACCAACCTAAGCTATATTGTGCTTCAGGATTTCCGCTTTGTGCAGATTGTGTATCTAATTCTACACCTTTAGCAAAATCTTTTTTTAATCCACCTAATCCATTGTAATACATATTTGCTAAATTATGCTGTGCATATATATTGCCTTGCTTGGCTGCTTGTTCATATAGTTTTCTAGCTTTGGTATAGTTCTTTTTAACAACAATTCCAATATAATAAAATCTACCAAGATTGTTTTGAGCCTCTTTGTTGCCTAGTTGTACTGCTTTCTCGTAAAAATATTTTGCCTTAACATAGTCTTGGCTAATAATATTATTATCTGAATTTTGTTCAATTCCTTTTCTATAATGTTTTTTTTCTGCAAATTCGTAAAGTGCTCCTAGATTAAATAGGCCTAAAGCATAACCGCTTGAGGCTGCTTTTTCATATAGCAGCTTTGCTTTAAGCAAATTTTTCTTTACGCCGAGACCATAATTGTACATGTAGCCTAAACTTACTTGTGCATCGGCGTAATTTTGATTAGCCGACTTTTGGTACCATTCAATAGCCTTAGCATAATCTTGTTTAACGTTTAGACCGTACTGGTACATATAACCTAACCGGTTTTGTGCTTCAGCACTATTTTGTTCTGTTGCTTTTTTATATTCAACATCAAAGTTATATTCTATATTTTGTGTTGCAAAAATAGGCGCGTTTACAAATAAGTATATTATTAATAATAATTTTTTCATTTGACTGCCTCTATATTTGGAGCCCAAATTTTTATTAAAGAATGTTTTTAACTTGTTTGCAAGTCTATTTGTGCTTATTTTGAAAAGTCCATTGAAAGCAATGATTTAATGTATAGATATCTTTTGATATTTTTCTATTTTGGTGTGACAGATTAATTATTAACAACCGCAATCGTTATTACTAGCTTGCTTTTTCTTGGCCTGTTGTTTGGTTACAATGGCATTAACCTTTTTTGTTACAACATCTAAATGATCTTTGGCATCAGAATAGTTTTGTTCAGCGGCCTTAGCAAACCATTGTTTGGCTTTGAAATAGTTCTTTTTCACTCCTGTACCATTGTAATAGAGTGTTGCTAATGTGTATTGAGCAACGGCATCTCCTTTTTTGGCTGCTTTTGTATCCCACGCAATTCCTTTAGAGTAGTTTTGTTTTGTTCCTTGTCCATTGTAATACAATAAGGCTAAACTGTGTTGAGCTGCGATATGACCTTGATTGGCAGCCTTTTCAAACCACTCTTTTGCTTTAATATAATCAGGTTGTGCTTTTAATTGCTCATCAAAACCATATTCGAAACCTTTAAAGTGCCGTCTTTTAGTATATGAGCCATCAGCGTACATAAGGCCTACATGATATTGCGCCTCTGCATCTTTTTGTTCTGTTGCTTTTTGATATTCCTCATTAAAATCAAATAATGTTTGTTGATCAGCATTAGTAGCAATACTAAAACATAAAAATAATGATAGTTTTGCAAAAAACTTTAGCATACAACTTCCTTATAAAATAAATAACTTAATTATTTTATCGTATTTATTGGTTTAGTATAGCGTAATTAAGTGGGTTATTTATTGATTAAATATTGATGTCATGAAATGGTGGGTCGTGAACGATTATTCGGCACATCGTATGCCTTACCCCTTCGGGGCCAACACTGCGTGTTGTTCAAATTTGTTCCAGACAAATTTGTCGAACGCTATCGTTCTCATCGCTTTTTTTTACTTAATTAGATTGATTGGATTTATTTAGGAATTATTCAATAAAATGGTGGGTCGTGAGCGATTATTCGGCACATCGTGTGCCTCACCCTTTCGGGGCCAACACTGCGTGTTGTTCAAATTTGTTCCAGACAAATTTGTCGAACGCTATCGTTCTCATCGCTTTTCTTTGCTTAATTAGATTGATTGGATTTATTTAGGAATTATTCAATAAAGTGGTGGGTCGTGAGCGATTCGAACGCTCGACCAACGGATTAAAAGTCCGCTGCTCTACCGACTGAGCTAACGACCCATCTAAAGATGGTGGGTGATACCGGGTTCGAACCAGTGACCCCCTCCTTGTAAGGGAGGTGCTCTCCCAACTGAGCTAATCACCCCAAGTGTTTCATTACTGAAACGCCACGGTAAAGATTGGTGGGTGATACCGGGTTCGAACCAGTGACCCCCTCCTTGTAAGGGAGGTGCTCTCCCAACTGAGCTAATCACCCTTACCGTGTGGATGTGCATTATAAGGCACGCCTTATTTCAGTCAACCTTTTTTTTTAAAATTCTCTAAAATCTACTTCGTTCGATTTAATTTTAAACATTTTTTGGGTGATAGTTCGCAAAAATCGCTTTTGTCAGTTTTTATTTAGGAAAAGATGATTATGATTAAGTGATGCTATTATCAGAAACAAGAAGATAATCCATCATGATTTTTAATAAAAGTAGCGTCATTATTTATGTCGAACCTACAATTTTACGCTATAGGATTGAAAATTCAGTTAAGCGAAATGCTACAACAGCCACTAGCGAAGATCTGATTGTATTTAATTATCAAAATGAAAATGATATAGATATTTTTATTGATGAGTTACGAAAAAAAATTTCTGAGCGTGCGGTATTTGAACTTAATTTGGATATCAATTTAATTCAAATACAACAATTAACCTTACCTGATGTAAAGCTAAATTTAAATGAATTGAGTTTATACGTTGAAGCTAACATCTATAAATTATTCCAAGTGTCGGCTAAAAGTGTGTTTTTTGATTTTGTTTATTCAACTGAACATACAAAACAAATTACAGTGATGATAGTTGAACGTCATTATATTGAAAATTGGATCAATCTTTTTAAAAAGCATCAACGACTATTAACTTTTGTAGGTTGTCGATTTGAAAATAATAAAGTTAATTTTTTACCTTGGCGGCAAGAGAAACAAACAAAACATCAACGACAATTGACAGGCGTGGTTATTGGATTTATGGGCATAATAAGTTGTTTGCTCTGTTATTTGTGGGTACACGCTAAAAATGATTTACAAACTTATGATGAAAAATTACTACACCAGCAAAAGGTAGTACAAAAATTAACTGAAGAATTAGCTAATTATTTGCCTAATCCGTCATTAAGCCAAAAACAAATTCAGCAATCCCTATTATTGCTTTCAGCGCAGTTACCTTCAGTAATTTGGCTTGATTCTTTCTATTATGAACCTAAAAAATTAGCGATAGAAGGGCAAAGCTTTAGTTATGTCGAACTTACTCATTTTAATCAAAATTTGTTAATGCTAAAAAATATCGCTAAAAGTCAAATAAAGACAGTATCGACCAATAAGAATAATTTATTTTTTGAAATGGAAATGGAACTTAATGAACCGTGATTTTTTCTATCGCCCAGTTTGGCAACAGTACGCATTGTGTATTTTATGTTGTTTAGCATTTTTTGTTATTGTTTATCAACTTTTTATTAAAGAATACCAGCAACAAGCTGAGCTAAAGGCCGAG
This sequence comes from Gilliamella sp. Gris1-4, assembly GCF_001690335.1. NCBI lineage: Bacteria > Pseudomonadati > Pseudomonadota > Gammaproteobacteria > Orbales > Orbaceae > Gilliamella > Gilliamella sp. Gris1-4. The sequence goes on from NZ_LZHA01000047.1 coordinate 89,279, forward strand.
TTATATCAGCAAAAGATTACTGAAATTGAATTGTTACAGGCAAAAGTAAGGCGTTATCAGGAAAGTAAAAATAGTTTATATAGTTTGATATCTGAAAAAGAATTAGCGTTGGCTATTGAACAAAATCATCTAACACTAAGTTCCTTTAAACATTATCAAACTGACAATACGGTTAATTGGGATATTGAATTAGAAGGGAAATTTTTTGATTTTATGGCTTTAATTTCATCATTAACGGATGATTTTTATTATCTTGATTTTCAGAATCTAAAAATCAGCAAGCAAGAACAGCAGTTACAGATCATGTTTACGCTCTTATTTAAAAAGGCATAAAGTGAAACGTTATCTCTATCAATTTATTAGTTTATTAATTGTTATCTGTTTTGAACTAAAGGCCGATGTGTCTTTAGAACGAGATCCTTTTCAACAAAATTACTCGGTTTCTTGTAGTGAGCAAACGGCGTTACTGCTTGAACAAATTCAAGTTTGGCATTTTAGGGGAAGCATGAATCAAATAGATCAGAATTATCAGCAAATTTGGTTAACATCTGAAAATCAATGGTTAGCAATAACTGATGATGTGGTGCCTAACGTTTTGTTTCCTTGGCGTTTGCAATCTTTATTAAACGATAAAATAACGTGGCAGGCCGATTTACCTGATTATTGCCATAGTACTGTATCATGGACAATGTCGCTAAATGAATAATAACAATAGTAAAAATCAAACGCATCAATGGCTAGAACAATGTATTTGCAGATTGACTAAAGCAATAATAAGTTTGTTAGCTGTAATAATTTTTATATTTGTAACAATGATCATAAATACAACTTACGCAAATATGAAGCAATCAGTAAATGTCGATTCGCAACAAAATATCTCAATGACATTTTACCAAACCGACATTGCAATTATCTTACAAGCTTTAGCCGATAGTCAGCAGATGAATTTAGTCATGACCGAAGATATACCAATTAAGCAAACCATTAAACTCAACAACGTTGATTGGCACAAAGCACTAAAGATCATATTGGGTTCGGCAAATTTACAAGCCGAAATTGACGATAATATTTTGTTCGTATCTAAAGCGATAGAACCAGAAGCTTTATTGAAAAAACAGCAATCTGAACAAAGAGAAAAAGAATTAAACCAACCACTTAGTTCTTTGCCTATAGCAGTTAATCATGCAGACCCAGCCACCTTAATTGAAACAATTCAACAACAAGGATTATTATCAGAACGGGGTAAGGTTGCGATCGATAAGCGGACAAATTCGCTTATCATTACCGATTTAGCTAAACAATTTGCTAATATCCAAAAATTAGTTAAAACACTGGATAAACCAATGCCTCAAGTTCATATTTCAGCGCATATTGTTACCATGAATGAGGAGAGCATGTCAGAGCTAGGTATAAAATGGGGATATTCAGGAAAATCATCGCAACTATTAGATAAGTTCGATGTGGGGCTTGGAGCTAGTTATCCCACCACAACTGTAGGTTTTAATTTGGCTAAAATATCTGGTCATTTACTTAATTTAGAGTTATCAGCGCTCGAATCTGAAAATCAACTTGAAATTATAGCCAGCCCTAATTTGTTAACAGCCAATCAAAATATGGCATCGATAAAACAAGGTACTGAAATTCCTTACGAGGTTTCTAGTGGTAGTAATGGTGCAACATCTATTGAATTTAAGCCTGCGGTGTTAGGGCTAGAGGTCACACCTAAAATATTAACAGATGATAGGATGATTTTAGACTTATACATTACGCAAAATACGGCCGGTCGCTCAATTAAACGTAGTGATGGTGGTGAGGCGCTAGCTATTGATACACAAGAGATCAAAACACAAGTTCAAATAAAAAATGGCGAAACAGTAGTATTAGGTGGTATTTTTCAACAAATTAACACCAAAGGGCAACAAAAAGTACCTGGTGCGGGCGATGTGCCAATTATTGGAAATGTATTTAAACATAATAGAAAAAAACAACAAAAACGAGAGTTGGTTATTTTTATTACACCGCAATTGGTTGAGTAAATGCTAACGGAGTTGTATTATACTTTAACTTGTTTTAGCAGTTGCTTTGATAAGTAAATATTGTTTTAAAGTATATTATTATTACCATTAATTATAAAAGTAGAGAATATTATGCATGTTGTTGCTTCTGATTTAGACGGTACTTTATTAACTCCTGAACATAGCTTATCACCTTATACCAAACAAGTCCTTCAAGCGCTACGCAAAAAAGGCATTCATTTTGTCTTTGCAACCGGCAGACACCACATTGATGTTGCTCAAATGCGAGAAAATATGGAAATTGATGCCTTTATGATAACGGCAAATGGTGCTAGGGTGCATGATAGCGAAGGTAATCTAGTTTTTAGCCAAAGTATCGAACCATCGCTTGCTAATGAAATAGCTAAAATGAGTATGGATGATCCTTTAATTTATACTCATGTATATCGTGGTGATCATTGGTTAATTAATAAAGAAGATACATATTCATTAGAATTCTTTCGAGACACAGATTTTACTTATCAATTATTTAATCCACTTAATTTTGACACTAGCGATGTTGCTAAAATTTATTTTACGACTACAGATAATGCACTTTACCCACATTTAGTCCAATTAAAGAATCGACTTGATGCAAACTTTGGAGATAAACTTAGCGTTGCTTTTTCAACTCTAAATTGCCTTGAAGTCATGGCCGAAAATGTGTCTAAGGGTAGTGCACTAAAAAAAGTGGTAGAAAAATTAGGTTACAGTTTAAAAGATAGTATCGCTTTTGGTGATGGCATGAATGACTACGAAATGTTAAAAGCCGCAGGTAAAGGCTGTATAATGCAAAACGGAAGCTCGGAATTAAAATCATTATTGCCTGAGTTAGAGGTTATTGGCTCTAACGCTCAAGATGCTGTACCACATTATCTAAGTAAACTGTTTTTATAATTATTAAATATGAATATAACTATTGACAAAGAACTCAATACGCTTGGATTGCGTTGTCCTGAACCTATAATGTTGATCAGAAAAGCGATTCGAGAACTATCTATAGGGCAAGTCCTTTATGTGATCGCGGATGATTTTGCAACTACTCGTGATGTGCCTAGCTTTTGTCGCCATATGGATCATCAATTACTATCATTGCAAATAGAATCCAATCCTTATCAGTATTGGATTAAAAAATCCCATTAGCCTAACGACTTTTATGGCAAAAAGTTTTAGGAAAGTAGGTGTTTTCGTCAAGTTAATTCGATCTGCTTTAAGTAAAAACGCAATGTACGCCAATCGTTAGGTTGAAGATTATCAACCATTAATAATAGCGTACAGCGTTTGCCATTATGTCGGGATTTTAAATTCAAAATAATGATATAACGAAATATCAAAGGGTTATGTATTAAGTGCCAACGTTGCTTGTGCCAGTATATTTGATTGATACAGTGAAATAACGCAAATTCGTCTTTAATGGTTTTTAAATAACACAGACTGCGCCACCATTCTATTATTAATAATAGAACAATAACAAAGGTATAACAATTTAAGGATGTGTTAGCAAACATAACCAAACAAAGCGCAATTAGCAGTGAATAGAAAAGAGTTGAAATCAGTAATTGTATTTTTGATATGCTAAGTTTTATGCTCCACATAATTCCTTCTTTACTTTAGTTAAATTAGAATTATTTTCATCATTTTGTAAAAAATTACTTAAAATAAAGATAAATATGGGAGATAATGCGCATAATTTTGACTTATTTTAATAAAGTGATCGACTATTAGCATTTCCCTTTTAATGTCAAAGTGAGGATCCTCACTTAAGACAGGTTTACTCAATTTGGTGCAGCAATAGTATTGGTATCATTTTTTGCCGTAAAATTCAGATAGGAAAGATTTGTGATATTAATTAGAGTGTTAAAAATTATTCTAAAATTATTCATTGGCTTATTTCTTTGCGGCTTGGTTATTGGTATTGCAGGTTATGCTCATTATTCGAAAGATCTTCCCGACGTTGCAACATTAAAAAATGTTAAATTGCAAACACCAATGCAAGTATTGAGTAAAGATGGTGAGTTAATTGCCATTTTTGGAGAGCGTCATAGAACCCCTTTGAAATACGATGAAATTCCACCAGTTGTTGTTAATGCGGTTATTGCAACCGAAGATGCCCGTTTTTATGAACATTTTGGCATCGATCCTATTGGTATTGTTCGCGCGATGTATATTGGACTAAAGCAGAAAGGATTTTCTCAAGGTGGAAGTACAATTACGCAACAAGTTGCTAAGAACTTTTTCTTAACACCTGAAAAAAGCATAACGCGTAAAGTCAAAGAAATGATTTTGGCTATCCGTATGGAAAAAGAGTTATCAAAAGAAGAAATCATGGCACTATATCTTAACATGATTAATTTCGGCTCCAGAGCATATGGTGTTGCAGCAGCATCTTATACTTTTTTTGGTAAAACACCTGATCAGTTAACTGTTGATGAAGCGGCTTTATTAGCAGGCTTACCAAATGCGCCATCAGCTTACAACCCAATTTCACATCCGGAACGTGCATTAACAAGGCGCAATTGGGTGCTAGGACGAATGCTAGATCAATCCTATATTACTCAAGCAGAATATGACGAAGCGATTAAAAAACCGCTAGGAGCAAGCTATCATTCACCACAAATTGAGTTTTCGGCGCCTTATGTTGCCGAAATGGCACGTCAATTTATGTATGACAAATTTGGTGAAAATGCTTATACCGATGGTTATAAAGTTTATACGACTATTTCAAGAACCGATCAAATAGCTGCAACAGAAACGGTGCAAAAGCATATTATTGATTATGATATGAGGCACGGTTATCGTGGTGCAGAAAAAGTATTATGGCAACCGGACGAAACTCCATGGGATATTGAACAAATCCATCAGACCCTTAATAAATACATATGCTATGGTGGCATATGTCCAGCTGTAGTCATGACATCTTCAGATAAAGAAGCAACAGCGGTATTATCTGATAAAAGTAATATTACTATTGAATATCAAAACATGAAATGGGCTCGCCCATTTATTAGCGATACAAGACAAGGAGCTTACCCAAGAAAAGTCTCTGACACCATCAAGGCAGGACAGTTAATTTGGGTCAAAAAAACTGGTGATAATTGGGAATTATCACAAATTCCTGCTGTTAATGCTGCGCTAGTATCACTTGATTCAGACAATGGTGCAATCAAAGCAATTGTTGGTGGTTATGATTTTAATTTGAGTAAATTTAATCGAGCAACACAAGCACTAAGGCAATTAGGATCGAATATTAAACCATTTATTTATACCTCAACATTAGAGCAAGGTTTAACAATGGCTACGCTTCTTAATGATGCACCTATTGTCCGTTCTGCGGGTAGTGCTACATGGCGTCCTAAAAACTCACCACCTACCTATGCAGGACCTTTACGTTTAAGAATTGGATTAGGAATGTCTAAAAATGTAATGATGGTTAGAGCATTGCGTGCAGTTGGTATAGATTATGCTGCAACTTATTTAGAGCGTTTTGGATTCCCCAAAGAAAACCTTTCTCATAATGAATCATTGGCTTTAGGCTCGGCTTCGTTTACGCCATTGCAAGTGGCAAGAGCTTACTCGGTGATCACTAACGGTGGTTATTTAATAACACCGTATTTAATTGAAAAAATTGAGGAAAATGACGGAAAAGGTGTAATTTATCAACATCAACCTTTGATTGCTTGTCACAATTGTGATGATGATGACGTCATTGTTGGAGAAACATCCGTATCACTAGATAATGTTGAAAATGAATCAAACGAATCGGGTAATGAAGAGCCTGAACAAGAAAATTTAAAAGCAGATGATGATCTAGTTTTACCTGATATTGACACTGAAAATAAAACCACAGATGTAACACCAAAATATGCACCGCATACGGTAAATAGTGGTATTGCATTTATTATGAAAGACGGTCTTCGCTCAATCGTATTTGGTGGTTCAGATTGGCAAGGTACCGCATGGCGTGTAAAGGCATTAGGTAGAAAAGATGTCGGTGGTAAAACAGGGACAACAAACTCATCTAAAGATGTTTGGTTTTCAGGCTTTGGTGGCAATATTGTGACCCCCGTATGGATGGGATTTGATGATCACCGCCGTGATTTAGGTCGAACATTCCGAGCCGAAGCGGGCGCTGTAACAGCAAATCCTATATGGGTCGATTATATGAAAGTTGCCCTAAAAGATGTTCCTGTAAAACAAGATGTAAAACCTGATAATGTGATTTCGGTTACTATCGATCAAAAAACAGGCCTATTACCTAGCTCTGGCTCTAAAACCATGTCAGAATATTTTATCAAAGGCACTGAACCAACGGGTTATGCGACAAAAGAAGTTGGTACAAAAGTAACTGATTCAGAGGGCAACACATCAGAACTATTCTGATAAAGGACTTAAAATGAATGGTTCAATAAGAATTATTGGCGGAAAATGGCGCGGGCGTAAATTGTCGGTACTAGATAAACAAGGATTACGCCCAACTACCGATCGCATTAAAGAAACCCTATATAACTGGTTAATGCCAGTTATACATGATAGTGATTGTTTGGACTGCTTTTCGGGTAGTGGCTCATTAGGCTTTGAAGCCGCATCAAGAGGTGCCCAAAGTGTTACTTTGCTTGAAAAAGATAAACAAGTAGCGCAACTACTTAGTAAAAATAAACAGATTATTGCTAGCAACGCAATCGACATTTATCATACCGATACTTTACAATGGCTAAACAGGCCTGCTGTAAAACAGTTTGATATTGTATTTATCGATCCACCATTTCATCAATCATTAGTCGCAAAAACGGTTAGCGAACTTGAAAATAACAACTGGTTAAAACCATTGGCTTATATTTATATAGAAACAGAAATACAGCATGATCTAACAACTTATATTCCAACTAACTGGCGCCTACATCGTGAAAAGACTGCAGGGCAAGTTCACAGCTATCTATTTATACGAGAAGATAATTAATGTTCATCTTTATTGGTAAAACCTTATATTCATTAATGTGGTTATTTTTATTATTTAACTTAATCCACCCATATCCAAAACCGGCAAATGTTGTTGCCAATATTGGCTTAATCGCCTTTACGGTTACTCATGGCTTACAAGCATGGATGTTAAACTCAACCATGACCAAACAAGAAAAACAACAAGATAAATTTAAAGTGTTACGGCTATTTTTATTTGGTGTTTTTGAATCACTTAGTTGGAAAGATAGTAGGAAAGACAAAAATAAATAATAAAAAGTGGTTGCGAGATACAAAAATTTTTGTATAATGCTCACCACTTCTTTCGAAGCACCTCAATAAGCGGGAATAGCTCAGTTGGTAGAGCACGACCTTGCCAAGGTCGGGGTCGCGAGTTCGAACCTCGTTTCCCGCTCCAATAAAATATCCAGTATACTTCATTAAAGTTCGCAAAGCTTAGCGTTTGCAAGTGATATATAACGGTTTTACTTTCCAGTATGGAACCGAATAATCCTGAGTCATCCAAAATAATTTAGCCCAAAAATCCGTCCAAAAAACGTGTTGTAAATCCCCCAAAAATAGTACAGCAAAAAAATACTGCAAACTCTTCACAATTCACATCAGCTTTTATTTCTTTATTAGAAAGATCTATTCCAGCGTTATCTTTTTTGCTAAATTGATTACTCCATTAATACAAGCTTTAGTTCGTAATGACCAGTTTCGTGTCATGGAACTTATTAGAAATAGCTCAAGCATTTTGAAAGGTATCGAAAGTCCAATTATGTCCTCTAACAATTTATCGTTGAAGGTTTTGTCTGATACAGAAAAATCAATTAAAAAATTTAGACTTTATAGTTATCTTAATCGCAATAAGCCCTATAACTTTCTATAAATGGCGGGGAAAATACGGCGGAATGGAAACTTCGGATATCAAACACTTAAAGGCGCTAAAGGCTAAAAACCACAAGCTTAAGCAGATGTTTGCTGAACTGAGCTTAAAATCCCAGCTTCAAAAACAAATCATAACAACGCTTTAGTGCCCACAAAGGCACGTAAAACGTGGGCACAGCAGCTACAACAAAATCAAAGTCACCTTACACGGCTTTCATATTAAAGTCATCGATCACCATTTTATTTGTCGTCTTACTCATTATCATTGTTTCTTTTACTCAGGTATTCTGATTCGCGAACTTTATCGACAAAGATACCATGATTAATCATATACCTTACCGCCTTGCCACTTATTGACAAATCAGAACGATTATAATCAAAAGACGGAAGCTTAATTTTAGCCTCTTTTAACGATGTATAACCTGAGTTTGAAACAGAAAACTGATAATCATCGTTTCTTAAACTGTAAGAAGCCATCTTCATACCAACATAGATCTTCTTACTCTTATTCTTCGCGTCTTTATTAAAATCATCTGTACTTATGCCATCTATATTAGCAAGGTTTTGTTGATAAATATCATCCTGACTAAACTCATTACTGTATTTATCATTAAAGGTATTAAATTTATCTAAATCAATTAAATACACATCATGTATCATCGGCTTAAACACAGAATAATAAAGATCCTTATTAAAGGATTTCCCCAAAGATTGACGAATAACATCGGTCATAATATCGTTTTGACGCAAGTCGGCCATTTCCCGATCATCAAGTGAATTATGCTGATTACTATAAGAAGACGGCAAAATAAGATTCGATTTAGCTTGGCTTAATGAAGTATAAGCCACATTCGAAAGTGCAACAGAGTAGACATAATTGCTTGAATTATAGCTTAACAACTTCATTCCCACATAAAGGTCTTGATATCTACCAATATTGTCAGTATTGAAGTTATCAATATCAGAATCATCTATTTTAATGATCTTCTTTTGATATAGATCATAAATAAAATCGTTGTAATTATCGTTACTGTTTCTTCCAACATTTACTAAATTAAACAAATAGATATCCCCAACTTTGGGCGTAAAAAGGAGATAATCGCCTTTATTTCGGTAGGCTCTTTCTTGCGCAAAGCAATGGGTTAATGGAACAAAAACAAGAATGAAAATAAAGAGTTGCAATATAATCCTAGCACAGCTTTTCGGATTTCCATCCATTGACGTAAAACAACTACCTCGGCATATCCATTCTATCAACATTAATTCCTATCATTGTATTAATAAACAGCAATATACTAACATCAATTTAACAACAAATCGACAAACTCCCCACCAACACCAACATCGGTCGTTATTCCCCCTTAACAATTCCTTACAATAAATTAACAAAAAAAGTGGCGGATTATTTATCATCAAGTTATAATTTTTGAGCTTATTCAGGCAAGGAATCGCTCAAAATTCAAGGAACGGATATAAAAGTTCAGAAAAAACAATAAATTACTTGACAAGGAAATAAAAATGCATTACCATGGTTGGCATCTGGCATCTGGCCTGCCAAACCTATGCCCTAAATCTTATTGATTCGCACGGTAGCCAAAGTAGGGCGCCACAGTTATTTTCATCATCGAAGTCATTTCGCGTAGCGAAATCGACGCCGTCATCGGGGTCTTTACTGGCGATGCTGTCGGCGGATTCTTCGACAACATCTTCGGTCACATCATCGGCCATATTTTCGAAAAAATCATCGTCGATATCCAAGTGGTTATTAAAACCGCCATTGTTATCCAAACCGCCGTTACTATTTAAATCACCATTGTTATCAAAATCGGCATTGTTCTTTGCGCCATTGTTGTTATTGTCATATACACAGGGAACAGAGGCGTTAACGGTAAATACAACCAATACTATTCACGGTAGTGGGCCGTATTTAACGTTTGATGGTGGGCGGACTAAGGCAACTAATACAGACACATTTTTGGCAATCGAGTTGCCAGATGGAAGACGTATCACTCAGTCAACAAACACATCAAGTGTTACAAATCCGATAAGGTTACCAAGTGGAAATTATACATTTAATGATATTCATACGGTATTGCCGTCGGGTGCAACATCTATTAGTTTAAATAGTCTAATCAGCCAAGGGAAGTGGGGAGATGATGATGGGGATGGACAGGGTACAAATGGTGTTACTGCAACAGGGAGTATATCGTTAGCAATAAAGGATAAAAACGGTAGCACGGTTAATCGTAGTGATACATTAGATATATGTAAAGCGCCTTATAAGGTCACTTTAGATAGTACAGGGGGAAGTTTAACTACACAGTATGGAGTGCCAAATAGTAGTCGTTTTTACGGAGGCACAGCGGTTTATTATATCACTTTGCCGTCACAGCCGGTTATTTGTTCGGTCAGGCCGAATTTGTTGTATGGTGGAACAAGAGGCATTGTTTCTAACGACTACCCACGTTATGCCGGTCCATCTAACATATGGTCTCCTACTAAGGGCTTTTTAGTTCAGTCAACAAACCCATCATCTTACGACAGAAACTTTCCAACAACAGGAGCAGATGGATTGTATTTTGATTTGGACATAGGTGGTATTGACGCAAGTCAGTTGAATTGGACAGTTAACACAATTGGCAGTCTAGGTGCAACGGTGAGTTGGAGGTTGCCAGTCTCAGCAGACCCAAGTAATTCTTATGCTGATAATTGGATTACAGATAAATCCAAAAATGTAACACGGGTAACATTAACAGGTCCAAGGGCAAGTAGTAGTCAGATAAGCTCAAGTAATCCTGGTTCACTTACACGTCCATCTTTGCCACAGACCTTCGAGTTGGTGGGAAGGGATAGTAATGGTAATGAGGTTCGGTACGGATTTAAGTTAAGGCAGTGGTTCGTCCATCGGGGTAGTCAAAGAGCTAGCGTTTCCAATCAAACATCATGGTGTAATAGTTTGGGTTATCGAATGCCACGGGTAAGAGATTTAACCAATGCGGTCAGAACAGATAATCCTCCTATTTCAGGCGCAGCCCCTAGTTCATCA
>NZ_LZHA01000048.1:0-23144 GCF_001690335.1 Gilliamella sp. Gris1-4
GACATGATATCACTTATGCAGAAAACCTAGTTGAAAAGCTCGATGAAGTCAATACAGTGATAGCCGATAAAGGTTATGACAGCGAGCCTTTTCGGTGCTTTGTTCGTCAAAAAGGCGGACGAACGGTGATTGCTAAACGTAATTATGGTAAGGATATAGATAAAAGCAGTATGGATAGCTGCCTTTATCGCTATCGTCATTTAGTCGAGAATGCCTTTGCTAGAATCAAGCAATATCGTTCAATATCAACTAGATACGATAAGTTAGAAAGGAATTATGCCAGTATGGTATCACTGGCATTTATGTTAATGTGGCTGCCAATGTATTGTTGAGTAATTTATGTACAGCAAAGATCAACAGCCCCTAACTTCTACCGAAAAATTAGCTCCTTTAGCAAAACTTGGTGTCCAACCGAGTTTAGTATCCCACCGAAAAGTACTGGCAAAGCGTTCTTTTTCGTATTTTGCCATTTTATTACCCGTATTAGGATCTATGTAATATTGGTTGCTATAGCGAACAGCTTGATGCCGTGAACTTTGCCATTGTAGTAAATTATAAAGAGTTAAATCATATTCAGGGATCTTACTTGTGAGCTCAACATTGACTTTAACAGGGATATTAAAATCTGTTGCGGGTAAATCCGATGCATTAATTATTTTGCCGTTATACCAAACTTTATCATGGCGAACGTTATTTGCTGGATCATAATGCGCATATCCTAATTCTTTAGGTGAATTACTTTTGCTTTGCTGCCATGAAATAGATGCTGATGCTGTATGTTCAGCATGATAAAACTCAATAGGTAGCCTATTTTTTACCGTTAGTGAAACAGTATCATGCTTACTACGCCCAGAATTATCAAAGGTTCGAACATTTGATCTACCATTATTATATTTAGGGCGACTGCGAACTTCATCATAGCTTTTACGATGCACATATTGTAATTGCCATAAACTATTATCTACGATTTGCTCAATGCCTAAGCTAATTTCGTCATTGTAAGGCGTAGAAAGTGAATCTAACCCCTCAAAATCGCTTGAACTTATCCAATCTTCATCAACTTGTCCAGGAGTACAAAAATAATAACAGTTCTTTAATCCTGCATTTTGTGCACCATATAAAGCATAAGCCATCATAGTACGGCCATAATAACGGTTAAACCCCGTAGTTAAGACCGTATTACCGTTACCAAAAGCATCAAAACTAGTCACTAATCTTGGGGCCAGATTGGCATCTTTAATAAAACTATCATAATCAATTCGTATCCCTGGACGAACAGTTAAGCGACCATATTGCATTGTATCATCTGCAAATAGTGTGTAATTATCATAGCTTGCTTGATAACGACCTGCTTGGAAAACTGAAGCATGATCAGCAAAAGAGAGCCAAGGAAGAGAATCCCATGTACCAGTATAGGTATAACGATAAAAATCTTCATTGCGAATATAGCGAGCTTTGGTTTTTGTCAATTCAAACCCCATAGAGGGCTCATGCGTTACATTCAACCAATTAATAGGCATAAACTCAAGCTTTGATTTAAATCCCCAATTATTTTGTTTAGTGGTTAAATTACCGACGCCTCCCGAATGATATTGCACGGGATTTCGCCAGTCAGAATAATCAACTAACGTAACAAAATAATTTTGATCATTGGTTCTTTTATCTTCTAGCATTTGATAACTAGTCGTCACATCTAATTTGGCAAAATCAAACTCATGCATTAGTTGCAACGCCATGCTTAACCCATTGTGCTTAGTATCATAGCCAGAATTAGCTACAGTTGCAGCAAAGGAATAATTATCATACTTAGAATAATTGGCCGAAATATTGACGATTGTTTGATCAGTAGCATACCAAGTAAATTTAGATGAAAAATTATCTGAAACACGTGTTTGGTTTTTCATGCCACCGTTTTTTCGAATTTCAATCAAATCATCTCCTTCTAATAATAATGAAGGTCCTTGATAAGTGACTGAAGAAATATCCGATTCTCTTCTAGATGCAGCAAACATCAAACCAAGATTGTCGGTAATCCCCGTTTCAAACCAACCACCAAAATTTTGTTTACTATATTTAGGTTGAAATCGACTCGGATGACTTGCATCATTTGCTGAACTATCAAAATTAATTGCTGGATCAACATGTGTCTTATTCCATGAAGAGTGAGTTCTACGATAAAAAATACTACCATTAGTCTCATGATTCCAATGACGACTAATCACATCCACAACACCGCCTGTAAACCCGCCATATTCAACAGGAATATTATTGTCATATAATTTAATTTCATTGATTAGACGACTATCAATGTAAAGACCTTGTTCATCACTATCGACACGGGTATTGGTTACCCCTAATCCAGGATCAACCGGATCGACATCATTATTAAAACTAACGCCGTCTAACTGATAATTGTTCTGATAACTAGTATTGCCATGAATTGAGATATCGGCGGGTTTAATCTCTCCTTGAGTCATACCATTATAACTACTATTAGACATTTGTACTGCTGGTGACGTCTTTAATAGATCGGTGATGTTACCATCACCTGTATTCATTTGCGTTATTTGAGCAGAATCAACCGATTGTGGCTTCGATATTTTAGGAATAGGTGATGTCACAACAATAACATCATCTTGATTATTGACTTCATCATCACTATTTTCGACGATAGTTTGACTGATTTGATTTTGCTTGGCGAAAACTGCAGGATTATAACTAACTAACAACAAAGGTAAAGCCGATATTACTACTTTTTTCATGTAAAAAATCCATCCACAAATATAATAACGATGCATTCATCATTAAATTTTCACTTTATAATAATAATGATAATCATTCTTAATAACATTTCATCATAAAATTTATATTTGCCAATCGAAAAGAATAAATTTGCTATCAAATAGAGCACTCCTATATACACATAGGGGCCTTACCATCATAACAAAATAGTAGCTAATCAGTAGTTTGCGCCCCCTTGTATTAATGTTTAGATGTAACCAAAAATCATTTCTGTTAAACGCACTATGTTTTTATACTGAAACGGTATAGATTCCTGAATATTTTTAACAAGAGTTGATCTATTTAGAACCAATAACCAATAACCAATAAAATAGGTGATAACCCTCATATAAATGAAAAATTCACTCAACCTGCTAGCCAAGCAACGAATAAGAAAGCCGAAAGATTAATATGCACTTGAATGATGATATGGCATCAACCGGCAAATATTTAGCGATTCAAAAAATAGAAAACAGAAGTTTCAGCGATTTTGGATAAAATACCTTATAGTTTTCTAGAGGATTATTTTAAGCATATAATGTAAACAGTTCGACGTTTATAATAGATTATGTTAGTTGAACAGGTATGAAGTAATTATTAAAGGTTTTATTCAAACAACTTAATGTTTTACAAACAAATATTTGTAATATCTTCAAATAAAAAATATTCTACTTGAAAAGTAAAATATTTTTTTTTAAAGTAGGTAAGATCAATTTAAAAATGATCTTTTTTATCGCGCTCTACAAGTCCCAAACAAAGTCTCTGGGACACAATATTCAAAAAACGATTGAGTATTTATCCCTCAAGGCTTTTTTAATATCATATAAAGGAGTGTTGCAATGTCAGAAAAAAAAGAACTAACCACCAATAACGGTGCCCCAATAGCCGATAATCAAAACTCTCGAACTGCTGGTCCCCGAGGTCCAGTATTGCTTGATGATTATCAACTCATTGAAAAACTAGCCCATTTTAACCGTGAAAATATTCCTGAAAGACGTGTACACGCCAAAGGCTCTGGCGCACACGGTACCTTTACGGTAACAAATGATATCACTCGATATACTCACGCTAGTATATTTGCTAAGATAGGTAAACAAACCCCTCTTTTTGCAAGATTTTCAACAGTTGGTGGAGAACGTGGCTCATCAGACACCGCCCGTGACCCTCGTGGATTTTCGGTAAAATTTTACACTGATGAAGGCAACTGGGATATAGTAGGTAATAATACACCTGTATTTTTTATACGTGATGCATTAAAGTTTCCTGACTTTATTCACACCCAAAAACGTGATCCCAAAACCAACTTAAAAGATCCACAAATGATGTGGGATTTTTGGTCTTTATCACCAGAATCACTTCATCAAGTTACTATTTTATTTTCTGATCGCGGAATCCCTGATGGTTACCGCCATATGCACGGCTATGGTAGCCATACTTATAGCTTAATCAATAAAGATGGCGTTCGCACTTGGGTTAAATGGCATTTCAGAACTGAGCAAGGAATAAAAAACATTCATCCTAAAAAAGCAGCAGAAATGGATGGAACTAATCCAGATTCGGCACAAGAAGATTTGTTCAAAGCCATTGAGCGAGGAGATTATCCAAAATGGCGACTTTACATACAAGTAATGACAGAAGAACAAGCTAACAACCATCCTGAAAACCCATTTGATGTTACTAAAGTTTGGTCACAAAAACAGTTCCCATTAATCGAAGTCGGCGTAATGGAACTGAATCATAATCCAGAAAACTATTTTGCTGAAGTTGAACAAGCAGCATTTGAACCAAGTAATGTAGTGCCAGGAACGGGTTTATCACCCGATAAAATGCTTCAAGGTCGAATTTTTGCTTATGCCGATGCGCACCGCTATCGTATTGGTACTAATTATCAACAATTGCCGATCAATGCTCCAAAATGCCCTGTTCATAATTATCAACGCGATGGCGCAATGCGCTTTTATAGTCCAGATAATGCGCCTAACTATGAGCCTAATAGCGTCGATAGCGCACCAAAACAACAACCACAATATGCCGAACCGCCAATGCATGTACCAGCTGGCACAATGGACAGGCACGATCATCGTGTTGATGACGACTATTACTCACAACCACGCGCATTATTTAACTTAATGCAGCCTGATCAAAAACAACTGCTTATTGATAATATCGTTGGCTCAATGAAAAACGTGAATCGAGACATCCAAATCAGGCAGCTCAAACACTTCTATAAAGTGCACCCTGACTATGGGACTGGAATTGCCAAAGGATTAGGGATTGATATTGATCTAATAAAAAGTTAGTACTTAAAAATAAAAATGCCTACAATTTTAGTCGGCATTTTTAATTATTGGCTGTAACTAAATACACAAATATAAATTGATCACGGTACAAAATTTATAAAAACACTTCATTAATTTAGCAAAGTCACATATTATTAGCATAGATTACAGTAAAATCATATAACTTATTGAAGTTAAAAGGATTATCCGATGAAAATCATTAATCTAATTGTTATATTATTGTTTAATTGTGCCGGAGGATTGTTAAGTTATCAATGGTGTTATCAGTTTATAAGAAAACACAGTACACCAGAATCTCATTTTTTAATATTGTATTGCTTGTGTTATTTCTGTTTTATTCTTATTTCAGTCTTTATGCTAGATAAAATAAAACGACCGTCAGGTTTAATCTTTTGTGGGATAGTTATTGGTGTTTTAATAAACTTTATCTCATGGATTGTCCGCCCATTCATTATGGGAGATCACAATACATTAGTTCTAGATATTGACGCAATTATTGCATATCTGTGTATATCATCAGCCGTTACCCTTAATTTTATAATATACCCAGCTATTTTATTGTGCTGTCACTACTCAATTTTTTGGATTGAAAAAATATATAAGAAATTCATTTTCAAGCAATAATAGATGTTTCCCCATAGATAAAATATTAGGCAGTACGCACGAGTATAAATAAAAATAAGATCGCAACTTGTTAAAAAGCATTTAAAGATCTAAAAAACAATATTTTTTACTGAAACGTAGGGTTACCTGAAACTTTTTGACAAAATTATACTCACTTGTTTACTTAATTTTTTAAAGACAAATAAAAAATTCATGCTAATAAAAAAGATGCTTGCTAATATATTTTTACGATTGTTTTAATTAACCGTATTGAAGTTCAACTAATCTATTGATTTCGTATGAAACTTAAATAGTTAGGTAGCCAATACGGTTATAACCATCTAAATTAGGTTCTGATAGCTGATTTTTGCCGAACAATTTCAAATAAACAAACACCAGTTGCAACCGATACATTTAGTGATGACACAATACCTGCCATTGGAATGCTCACCAATTCATCACAGTGTTCTTTGGTTAAACGACGCATACCTTCACCTTCAGCACCCATTACCAATGCAAGTGCGGTCTGTGTTGATGTTTTATAGAAGTCTGTTTGATAAAGCGTTCTATCAGCTTCTCCAGCGGTGCCCACAATCCAAACTTGGTACTCATCTTGCAGCATTCGCATTATACGAGCCAAATTGGTCACCCTAACCACAGGCACGCTTTCAGCTGCACCACAAGCAACTTTTTGTGCCGTTGAATTGAGCGGTGCGGAGCGATCCTTTGGTACAATAATAAAATCGACACCAGCAGCATCAGCAGTTCTTATACAGGCACCTAAATTATGCGGATCAGTTACACCATCTAAAATTAAAATAACTGGATTTGGCTGTTGTTCCATGAGCAAAGGTATATCATTTTCTTGATAACCTCGATTCGGTGTAACCATGGCTAAAATACCTTGGTGCACGCCGTTTTTTGACTTTTCATCTAACCATTGACGATTAGCAATTTTTACAGGCAAGCCAAGTTGTTCTAATTGACGCACAACGGCAAGAAGGCGTTTATCTTCACGCCCTTTAATAATAAATACTTCAATAATTCTTTCTGGCGAACGTGCTAATAATGCTTCAATGGCGTGCAGGCCATAAACTGTTTCACTCATTTATTTGTTACTCTTTTATTTTATTAACTATTTAGTTTTATTGGTTGATTTAGATTTACTACGTTTTTTACTTTTGGCTTTCACTTCAACTTTAGCACTTGCTTTCATGCTTGATTTAGCGTTCGATTTTGCCTTTTTTGGGGTACTTGATTTAGTACTTGGTTTAGTATTTTGCTTAGTATTTGGCTTCGCGCTACTTTTTTTACTGATTGATTTTTTGCCTTTTCGTTTTATTGGTAAATCGGTAATTTGATCGTTTTTGACTTGTTTGGAGTTATCTTTTGCCGTTTTACCCTGACGTTTTGGTTTATTATTACTGCCAACCAATGAAAAATCAATTTTACGTTCTTCTGGATTAACATTATCGACTTTCACTTGCACTTTATCGCCTAAACGATAAGCAAAACGTGTATTTTCACCAACTAGGCGATTGTGCGAGGCATCAAAAAAATAGTAATCATTTTCAAGCGATGACACATGCACTAAACCATCGATAAATAGATCGTCCAAGCGCACAAAGAAACCAAAATTAACCACGCTTGAAATAGAGCCGTTAAATACTTCACCTACATGATCTTGCATGTAATCACACTTAAGCCAATCCACCACATCACGTACGGCCTCATCAGCTCGTCGTTCGGTCATTGAACAGTGTTCACCAAAGTAAAGCATTTCATTTGTATCATAACGATACCCCCCTGTTTTACTGGTTTTATGTTTTTCATCAGCTAAAATCCATTTGATAGCACGATGCAAAAGCAAATCAGGGTAACGGCGAATTGGCGAAGTAAAATGTGCATACTCCTCAAGTGCCAAACCAAAATGTCCTCGATTTTCTGGGTCATAAATAGCTTGTTTCATAGAGCGTAAAATCACGGTTTGCAACATATCATGATCAGGGCGTGTTTCAACCACTTTCATTAATTCGGCAATATTTTTAGGTTTAGGGCTTGCACCACCACCAAGTGATAAACCAAGTTCACTTAATACACTGCGCAAGTTACTCATTCGATCTTCATCAGGTCTGTCATGCACACGGAATAATGATGGCACTTGGGCACCAATCACTAATTTTGCCGCTGAAACATTGGCTAAAATCATACACTCTTCAATAATTTTATGTGCCACATTTCGCTGTGCCAGTTCAATACTTTCAATACGTTTATCGGCATTAAAAACAAATTTCGGCTCTTCTGATTCAAATCCTATCGCACCACGAATAACCCGTGCTTTATCAAGCACATTATAAAGTCCATAAAGATTTTCAAGATGAGGGACTAATTCATGATAGTGTTCACGAAGTTCTTCATCACCATCTAAAATCTTAGCCGCTTTAGTATACGTTAACCGAGCATGCGAGTTCATTACCGCTTCATAAAACTCAAACCCTGTTAAACGCCCTCTATTGGAGACGGCCATTTCGCAAACTAAACATAAGCGATCAACTTGCGGATTTAACGAACAAAGCCCATTAGATAATGCTTCTGGAAGCATTGGTACAACTCGTGATGGAAAGTAAACCGATGTCCCCCGTAAACAAGCCTCTTTATCTAACGCCTTACCTGGTCTAACATAATAACTGACATCTGCAATAGCCACCCATAACCGATAGCCACCACCACGATTTTTTTGGCAATAAACCGCATCATCAAAATCACGGGCATCTTCACCATCAATTGTTACCAAAGGTAATTGTCGCAAATCTCTTCGCCCTTTTTTAGCGCTTTCTGGCACTTGTTCAGTGAATTTGCTTACCTCTTTTTCAACAGCCTTTGGCAATTCATAAGGGATTTCGTGATTCCGCAAGGCAATATCAATCGCCAAATTAGTCCCCATCATTTCGCCAAGCACTTCTTTTATAATGCCAACAGCTTTTTGACGGCGTTCAGGGCGTTGTTGTAACTCAACCACCACCACCGTTCCCATACGAACCGTGCGGCTAGGTTTACCCGCAATTAAAATATCAAAGTTTAAACGGCTATCATCAGGGACAACAAAACCAACACCTTGCTCAATAAAATACCGCCCAACAATTTGATTATTGCGTGGCTCTAAAATTCGCACAACACGAGCTTCCATTTTTCCGCGATATTTAGTTCCCATTGGCTGAGCTAAGATTACATCGCCTTGTAAAACTTTTTTCATTTGCTCCGGTGATAAAAAATAGTCCTCAGGATTACCCTCTACCCGCAAAAAGCCAAAACCATCACGGTGGGCAATAACCTTACCTTTGACCATGTCGAACTTTTCGGGCAAGGCATAACACTTACGGCGTGTAAAAACTACTTGTCCATCACGCTCCATTGCGCGCAAACGACGATGCAATGCCACTTTTTGCTCATCATTTTTAATATCAACAGCTTGAGCAATTTTTTCTAAACTGGCAGGCTTTGCTTCTTGTTTAAGGTAATCTAAAATAAGCTCTCGACTGGCAATTGGGGAATCATACTTCTCGGCTTCGCGGTCAAAAAAGGGGTCTTTTATCATAAAGGAATATCCTGTGACTAATATTAACGCTAGCATAACATAGAGTGGTATAAGTTAACATCAACATTCTATTTAATAAGCAAGAATCAATGGATTATTAGCTTAGTTTTAAAAGAATATTTCAGTATCTGAGTTATAGTAAAATAATAACAGTTAGAAAAAAGGAAATAAAAAATGGAAAAATCCCTAACATCAGCATTAAAAATAGTGCATTGGAGTTTAATTATACTGCCAGGGTTGTTAGGAGCAAGTTTGTTTGATTACTCAGCAAATAGTTGCTTTGAATTAATACATGAACATATTGTTTTAATTTTTGTTTTGTTAATTGTTTCTGTATTAATGATATTTTTCTCATTAAATCAATATTATGAAGACGTATGTGATTTTTTTATTTTATCAATAATAATCACCGTAGCTATATCCTATATTGCAATTTTATCACCGCCTGTTGCTTATTTTGTTAGGGGGTATGGTTTTTATAATTTAATAGCTTTTGGGCTTTTTATAATTATAAATATGCTGCCAGTTATCTTCACATCGATGTCAATGTAGTTTGTTTTTTTGGAAAAAAACAGCGTAAAAAAACTTTAATAAAATCAATACATTTCCTGACTGATTTTTTAGCGGAAAATCAGCCTTTTTTGTTTTTTTGAATAGAATAAATTAAGTGCGGTGGTTTCGGACGTTTGGGCTTTGGGTGATAAAAATAGCTGTTGTGAACACGTCCGAGCCAAGGGAATTTAAAGCGAATTCCCTTAGCAATCCCTCGCTTTGGCACAGAATGTGGCCTTCGGCAATACTCGTATCATCCTGATACTCGCCTCTACGAGGCCATCTTCGCTGTGCTCAGATGTTCAAATTTGTTCCAGACAAATTTGTCCTCCGCCGTCGCTCGGTCTTAACGCACCGTTTGTGATTTGTTCCAAACAAAGCACAAACTCGCCAAACATCCCTGTTTGGCGTGCTAACCTCGCTCTGTTGTCGGCACATTCTGACGCCGGAATAAGGCAGATAGCATAGCCGATTGTTTTTTAATTATGTGATTAATTTTATTTTTTATTACCGCCTATACGGCGTTAAGGTTAAATCTTGTTATATAAAGATAAACAACAATTTTGGCTTTGAAAACCCTTTTTTTAAGCTGTTTTATAATAGTTTGATTTTATTGAATTTTAAATTATCGTAAAAAAAAGGGTTTAAAGAGGTTTATATTCAAAAAAAACGGACAGAAAAAATTTCAATAAAATCAATACCTTTCCTGACCAATTTTTTGGGGTTTTTGCAGTGTTTTTTATAAAAAAGTGACTCATAAAAGCCACTTAAGGTTATGCTGTCTGTCTTGTTACGGCGTCAGACAAATTTGTCTGGAACAAATTTGAACATCTGAGCACAGCGAAGATGGCCTCGTAGAGGCGAGTATCAGGATGATACGAGTAATTGCACAAATGGTGTAAGACCGAGCGACGGTGTCGGGGCAGCCGAAGGCCACATTCTGTAGCCAAAGCGTGGGTTGTCAGGGAATTCGCTTTAATTCCCTGACTCGGACGTGGTCACTGTAGCTATTTTGTTCACCCAAAGCTAAAACGTCCGAAACCACTACACCTAACCCATTTCATGCACTAACCAAAAAACATTATTTTGATAAAAAATAATTCAGGAAATATATTGATTTTATTATAGTTTTTATCGGGTGTTTTTTTAAAAAAACACCCCATCACCACTATTTGTTTTGCTCTCGCTCAATCGCACGGTAACCAATATCATGCCGATAAAAACAGCCATGCCAATAGATGTCTTGGGCTTGTTGATAAGCACGTTGTTGTGCTTCAAGCACTGTTTTGCCAAGTGCGGTTACACATAATACCCGTCCCCCATTGGTGTAGACTCGCCCTTTTTCTAAACTAGTACCTGCATGGAAAATTTTACAATCTTCGGTTGATTCTGCCGGTAGTCCAAGAATTACATCTTGGGTATGATATTCACCCGGGTAACCGCCTGCAGCTAGCACTACACCTAATGCGGATCTTGGATCCCATTTTGATTTGACCGTATCTAATTTGCCTTCTACCGCCGCTAAGCAAAGTTTGACCAAATCTGATTGCATTCGCATCATTATCGGCTGTGTTTCAGGATCGCCAAATCGGCAGTTGAATTCAATAACTTTGGGATTGCCGGTTTTGTCAATCATTAAGCCAGCATATAAAAAGCCGACATAGACGTTGCCTTCTTGGGCCATACCATTGACCGTTGGATAGATGATCTCATCCATTACCTTTGCAAAAACCGCATCAGTTACAACAGGAGCTGGCGAATACGCGCCCATGCCACCCGTGTTTAAACCTGTATCGTCATCGCCAACACGTTTATGATCTTGGCTAGTTGCCATGGGTTCGACATTTTTGCCATCTACCATAACAATAAAGCTAGCTTCTTCACCATCGAGAAACTCTTCAATCACTACTCGGTGACCTGCATCACCAAAGGCATTTCCAGCTAACATATCACGAACGGCGTCTTCGGCCTCTTTTAGTGTCATGGCAACAATAACGCCTTTACCAGCCGCAAGTCCATCGGCTTTAATCACGATCGGTGCGCCCTTTTCACGGATATAAGCAATTGCTGGTTCAACTTCAGTAAAGTTTTGATATTCTGCTGTGGGGATGTTGTGGCGAGCTAAAAAATCTTTAGTAAAGGCTTTTGATCCTTCAAGTTGTGCAGCCGCTTTGGTTGGGCCAAAGATTTTTAATCCAGCTTTTTGAAAGCTATCAACAATGCCAATCACTAATGGGGCTTCTGGGCCAACTATAGTTAAATCAATTTGTTCTTGCTGGGCAAAACTAAGCAGTCCTCCGACGTCGGTCGCTTTGATGTTGATATTTTCTAAGCTAGGTTCTAGTGAAGTACCTGCATTACCTGGTGCAACAAAAACTTTAGAAACCAATGGAGATTGTGCTGCTTTCCAAGCAAGCGCATGTTCACGCCCACCATTACCAATTACTAATACTTTCATAAAAGATCCTTTTAAGATGCCTTTCATAATATAAAGATATACATAGATAACTCTTTTTAAAAACTAACAAAGTGATCACACAATTAATGCCTAAAATGACGCATTTTAGTAAAGATCATCGCGATATTGTGCTCATTTGCGGCTTGGATCACTTCATCATCTCGAATCGAGCCACCGGGTTGAATCACACAAGTCACACCTGCGGCTGCAGCGGCATCGATGCCATCTCTAAATGGGAAAAACGCATCTGAAGCAACAACTGATCCAGCAACGTTTAAATTTTCATCTTTAGCTTTAATTCCCGCTATCTTAGCTGAGTAAACACGACTCATCTGCCCTGCTCCAATACCAATTGTCATATTATCTTTTGCATAGACAATGGCATTTGACTTAACAAATTTTGCCACTTTCCAACAAAATAGCGCATCTGAAAGCTCTTGAGCAGTGGGTTTACGTTTGGTTACTACAGTTAATTCATTTGGCGATATCATACCTAGATCGCGATCTTGCACTAATAAACCGCCATTGACTCGTTTAAAATCTAAACTTACTGATGCAGGTGTTGACCACTCACCACATTCAAGTACACGCACATTTTTTTTAGCTTGAGTAATGGCTAAAGCTTCTTGGCTAACTGATGGGGCAATAATTACTTCTACAAATTGTTTATCAACAATGGCTTTTGCGGTATCTGCATCAAGCTGTCGATTAAAGGCTATAATGCCACCAAAAGCTGACGTTGGATCAGTTTTAAAGGCTTTTTCATAAGCATGTAAAATATTATCACTAACCGCTACACCACAAGGATTAGCATGTTTTACAATCACACATGCTGGCTCATCAAATGATTTTACACATTCAAGCGCAGCGTCGGTATCAGCAATATTGTTATAAGAAAGGGCTTTACCTTGCAATTGGTTTGCTGTTGCAATCGAGGCTTCTTTGACATCTTGCTCAACATAAAAAGCCGCTTGCTGATGTGCGTTTTCACCGTAACGCATATTCTGTTTTTTAATGAATTGTAGATTTAAAGTTCGAGGAAACTCGCCCGATGGTTGATTGGTTTCACCCATGTAAGGTGGCACTAATTGCCCAAAATAGTTGGCGATCATGCCATCGTATTTGGCAGTGTGTTCAAAAGCTTTAATGGCAAGATTGAAACGATATTCAAAAGAAAGGGCATTTTGGTTATTATCCATCATATCAATGATATGTTGATAATCACTACAATCAACCACAATGGCAACATCTTTATGATTTTTAGCAGCAGAGCGCACCATGGTTGGACCGCCAATATCGATATTTTCAACGGCGTCTTCTAATGTACAATTTGGTTTAGCAACCGTTTTAGCAAATGGGTAAAGGTTGACAACCACCATATCAATCGGTGCAATTTGGTGTTGTTGCATAATATCATCATCAATACCCCGTCGCCCTAAAATTGCCCCATGAATTTTAGGATGTAAGGTTTTAACTCGCCCGTCCATCATTTCAGGGAAACCAGTGTAATTTGATACTTCAATAACAGGTATTTGGTTTTCCATTAATAATTTTGCTGTCCCCCCAGTCGAAAGGAGTTCCACATTACGTTCTGATAAGGCTTTTGCAAATTCTAAAATACCGGTTTTGTCGGACACACTAAGTAAAGCACGACGGATAGGACGAAACTGCTGCATAAAAGGCTCCGAAATTGATATCTACAATCTAAGTTTTTGTAGCCAACATTATATATAAATTAAAGATAGAAGTTTAGTGTTAACTTATCAAAAACGATCAAAGTAGTTGAATGACAATATTTGACTTTGATCACAAAACAAACATTTTCATGGCAAATAGAGCATCGTTAACTTTCTTTTTTCACTTTTTCATAATATTGTTACGCGTAACTGTTATGCATAACAATTTTAGAATGAAAGGAGAAAATCATGCAATCTTTATTTGAACTAAAAGGAAAACGCGCTTTAATTACAGGTTCAGCGCAAGGTATTGGTAATTTGCTTGCTACAGGTTTAGGGCGATATGGGGCAAGTATTGTTATTAATGATATTACCCAAGAACGTGCTGAAAATGCAGCAAATCAACTTAAATCACAAGGTATCGATGCCGTTGGAGTCGGTTTTGATGTAACCAATTATGATTCGGTCGAAAATGCCATTAATCATATCGAAAAAGAGATCGGCCCTATTGATATATTAATCAATAACGCTGGCATTCAACGCCGTCACCCATTTACTGAATTTCCTGAAGCAGATTGGGATGCTGTTATTAATGTTAATCAAAAAGCCGTTTTTTTAGTTTCACAGCAAGTCGCTAAATACATGATCAAACGTAAGCAAGGAAAGATCATTCATATTTGCTCAATGCAAAGCGAACTCGGTCGCGACACCATTACCCCCTATGCCGCATCAAAAGGTGCAGTGAAAATGCTTGTAAAAGGTATGTGCGTTGAACTTGCACGTTACAACATTCAAGTCAATGGCATTGGTCCTGGTTATTTTGATACCGAGATGTGCAAAGCTTTGGTTGAAAACAAAGAATTTACTCAATGGTTATGTCAAAGAACGCCTGCCGCTCGCTGGGGGAAACCTGAAGAACTTATTGGTTCGGCGGTGTTTTTATCGTCTGCTGCATCAAACTTTGTTAATGGACATATTCTTTATGTTGATGGCGGAATGTTAGCAGCAGTTTAGAGCCATATTGCGGCAATTATATTTTTACGGACTGAAATGAAGGAAGGTTAAAACAATATATATAAATAAAAATTGATAAAAATAGGGATGAAAATTGTCGTAAAATCACTTTATTATTAATTGAAAGCGAGAATAAACATGAATATAACAAACAAACTAGCGCCGTCTCGTTGGTGGCGTTTAATGCCAATCATTTTTATTACTTATAGTTTAGCTTATTTAGATCGTGCCAATTATGGTTTTGCCGCAGCCGCAGGGATTAATAAAGATTTAGACATCTCGCCAAGCACTTCGTCATTAATTGGCGCTCTTTTTTTCCTTGGTTATTTCTTTTTTCAAGTACCAGGATCGGTTTATGCAGTTAAGCGAAGCGTTCGTAAGCTGATTTTTGTGTGTTTAATACTGTGGGGATTGTGTGCCACATTGACAGGGATGGTCAGTAAT
The DNA here is from genome assembly GCF_001690335.1 of Gilliamella sp. Gris1-4. Taxonomy (NCBI): domain Bacteria; kingdom Pseudomonadati; phylum Pseudomonadota; class Gammaproteobacteria; order Orbales; family Orbaceae; genus Gilliamella; species Gilliamella sp. Gris1-4. Next base: position 15,424 of record NZ_LZHA01000048.1, read on the forward strand.
ATCCCAACACTTATGGCGATCCGTTTTGTTCTCGGTATTGTTGAAGCAGCAGTTATGCCATCAATGTTAATTTATATCAGTACATGGTTTACTAAAGCCGAACGTTCAAAAGCCAATACATTTTTAGTTTTAGGTAACCCTGTAACCGTATTGTGGATGTCAATTGTATCAGCACACTTAATCGACCTTTATGGTTGGCGCGAAATGTTCATAATTGAAGGCTTACCAGCTGTATTATGGGCAATAGTGTGGTGGATCGTTGTTCGTGATAAACCATCAGAAGTTAAATGGCTTACCGACGCCGAAAAAGCTGATTTTAAAGCCGTCATGGACAAAGAACAACAAAATATCAAACCTATGCGCAACTATGGCGAAGCGTTCCGTTCTGCCAGTGTTATTAAACTTTGTGCAGTCCACGCATTATGGAGTATTGGTGTATATGGTTTTATGATGTGGATGCCGTCAATCATCAAATCGGCAGGTAATGTTGATATTATATCGGTTGGTTGGTTTGCGGCTATTCCTTATTTTGTTGCGATTGCTATGATGTTAATTGTCTCTTTCTATTCTGACAAACTACAAAATCGTAAACTTTTTGTTTGGCCATTATTACTTGTCGCAACCATTGCATTTTTTACTGCTTATTTGCTTGGGGCTGAACATTTTTGGATCTGTTTTGTGCTTTTATCACTTGCTGCTGGCTGTATGTACGCACCTTATGGACCTTTCTTTGCTTTAATTCCTGAATTATTACCAAGCAATGTATCTGGCGTGTCTATTGGCTTAATTAATAGTTTTGGAGCATTTGGGGCATTTATTGGTGCTTGGCTAGTGGGTGTTATCAATGCAGCAACGGGCAGTGCTGGAGCGTCATATATCTTTATGGGCGTATCTTTAGTTTTATCCGTTATTTTGATGGCTAGCGTTAAAGCGCCTAAAAAATAACTAATAATGTCAAAAAAATAAGAAGGCAATGGATACTGCCTTCTTAATTTATTCTAACAAATATTATTTATTTTCTTGTTTTTACTGGTAAAATGCCACACATTCAACCAGCATCCCTCCTAAAATAACAGGTTATGAAAGATAAGCGTATTAGTTTACAAGATATTGCCAATTTAACTGGCGTGACTAAAATGACCATTAGTCGCTATCTAAAAAACCCTAAACAAGTCTCTGAAAAAAACCAAGAAAAAATAGCAAAAGTCTTAAAAGAGATCCAATATATTCCCAATCTTGCGCCACAAATCATGCTTGGTTCGCGCAGTCATTGTATTGGCATTGTTATACCGTCTTTTAAAAACCAAATATTTACAGAAGTGCTTGCTGGTATTGAATCGGTCGCATCAGCTCACAATTACCAAACAATCATTACTAACTATAATTATGATAAACAGTTAGAAGAAGAAAAAATTATTAACCTGCTGTCATACAACGTCGACGCTCTTGTCTTGATGGAAAAAGAGCACACTCAAACCACTCTACAATATTTAAAAACCGCTAACATTCCTGTTGTTGAACTTATGGATATCACCAAAACATTTTTTGACATCCAAATCGGCTTTGATAATGAGCAAGCTGCCTATGATATGACTTTGCAAATGATTGAATCTGGCAAAAAAAATATCATCTATTTTAATTCCATTGCAAGTGCACGCGATAGCCAACGTTACAAAGGTTATCAACGTGTTATGAAACAATCAGGATTAACACCACGTCAAATTATCCCCAATGCTATATCATCAATAGATTTAGGCAAAAGTTTATTTCACCAAGCAATTCAAAAATATCCTGATATGGATGGTGTTTTATGTACTAACGACGATATGGCAATAGGTGTATTACTTGAGTGCCAAAATTATCAGATCCCTGTTCCTGAACAAATTGCTATTGCAGGCTTTCATGGTTTAGAAATTGGTCGAGCAAACAACCAAAAGATTGCAACCGTCATCACGCCACGATTTGAGATTGGTAAAGTTGCAATCGAGTTATTACTCAAGAGGCTTAATGGTGAGCAAACCAAAAATAGTGTTAACTTGGATTATCAAATTGAAAAAGGAGAAACGATTTAAGCTATTGGGGAGTGTAATAGTTATGAAGTTCAATCACTAAATAAAACGTAATTTTGATTAGTTGTGAGGATATTTGCTCTCTAAAATCGCTCCGGTAGACTATTGATTTTATTGGGTTTTTTATTTTTAATCAATTGGTTAAGACAAGTTTTTTGGGCTTAGTAAAATTATGATCTTTTAGAAAATCTACAAATCCCTCCCTTTTTTTTCCAGTAGATTTTACTCCCAAATCCCAGCAAATTATTCGTCATTTTTACATAATGTAACTGTAATGCCCAAATTGGCGTTTTGATAACTCTTGCAAAGGGAAATGCCCGATAATATAGCGCATAGGCATGCTCAGCTTGTTGTTTTTGTAATTGTGTTGCTTGAGCTTGAAATTGGATCCCTTGGATCTGTGCAACCGTCTTAGGCGTAATACTGATAGTGCCCGCTATTAGTGGGTTTGTTAACATGGCTTTAGCGTGTTCGGTTTTTAATTCGGAAAGAAGATACAAGCACATTACCGATTCATCAAAAACATAAAAGGTGTTACATGCCCATGGTTTGTTGTCAGGTAAGATTACGTTTAGCGATAATACATGGTTATTTTTAATAAATTTTATGATTTTAGAGTCGGCTTGCATATTTTTTATTTATTAGTGTTATTCAGTTTTAGTGTTTAGGTGCAGATCTTCGCCCCATCGTGGTAGCGATGGGATGTTAATATCAAATAGATCAAGTGCTCTTGCTACGCTATGGGTGATGATATCATCCAAACATTCAATATGCTGATATAAAGCTGGTACTGGCGGGCATATTACACCACCCATAAGTGTCACGGTTTCCATGTTTTTTAGGTGCGTTAAATTTAAGGGTGATTCACGAACCATTAATACCAAGCGACGACGCTCTTTTAATGCAACATCAGCAGCACGAGTAAGTAAGTTATCTGATAAGCCATGTGCTATGGCAGCTAGAGTCCTCATTGAGCAAGGTGCAATTAGCATACCCATAGTTTTAAACGATCCACTTGCAATGGCTGCACCAATATTATTGACAGAATATACTTTGTCAGCTAGTGATTCTATTTGTGCTAAACTGGTGTTAGGGAATTCGTAAGTTCGCGTTATTTGTGCTGCTTTTGATATTACTAAATGAGTCTGAATATCAAGTGATTTTAAAAGCTCTAACGCTTTTATTCCATAAGCAAACCCAGTTGCACCACTAATGCCAATCACTATCCGATGGAGAGCCATGTCAATTCCTATTGTAATTTAATGTTAGCTATTTTAGATTAATATCAGCTTAAATTGATACGATCATGTTAACTAATTTTTTTGTTTTTATGTTTGTTAGTTGTTTTGATTTTTAGTTGGTCTTATTTGACCCGCTTTCCAGTGTTTTCGGCATACTGAGTGGTATTCGCTATCACCTAGGTGAATAGAATTTCCAAATTTAACAATTTTACCGTCTTTTCCTTCCAATAAGATCATAGTAGCTTTTTTGCCACACCAGCATACGGTTTTGAGCTCTCTAAAATTGTCAGCAATTTCAAGTAGCGTTTTAGAACCTTCAAATAGGTGTCCCATATAATCGGTTTTGATACCGAAAAACATAATTGGCACGCCATATTCATCGCATACATCAGATAATTTCCAGATAGTATTACGCGATAAAAACTGACTTTCATCAATTAATATGCATGCATAATTGCTTTGTTTGATATGCTCAATAATTTCATCAACCGTTGTGTCATCAAGCAGCAACGCTTTTTTGCGTAATCCTAAGCGAGAGACAATTTCAACTGCCGAGTCACGAGTATCGACTGATGATTTAAGTAATAAAGTCTGCATATTATTACTTAAATAATTATGATCAATTTGTAAAAGCTCTGTAGATTTTCCGGCATTCATTACGCCATATATATAATAGATTTTAGACAAAATTAAATTCTCAAAATTAGATTAAATCAATAAAAGTGGTTAAATAAAGTGATAATTTGGAAATAAAAAAGGTAAGTTAAATAACCTACCTCTTTAATCGTTTATTGAATAATTATTTGGCTTTACCTTGGTTGGCAACAGCCGCTTGTTTTGCAGCGATTTCGTCAGCATTGCCTAGGTAGTAGTGTTTGATGACTTTCATATTGTCGTCAAATTCATACACTAATGGCACACCAGTTGGGATGTTTAGTTCGATAATATCATCATCGCTGATGTTGTCTAAATGTTTTACCAATGCACGAAGTGAGTTACCATGAGCGGCAATGATAACACGTTCACCTTTAGCTACACGTGGAGCAATTGTTGATTCCCAGTAAGGTAGTACACGTTTAATAGTTAATGCTAGGCTTTCGGTTAATGGTAATTCTGATTCAGGTAGTTTGCTGTAACGAGAATCGTGACCAGGGAAGCGTTCATCTGATTTTTCAAGCGCAGGAGGTGTAATTGCAAAGCCACGACGCCATAATTTTACTTGTTCATCACCATATTTTGCTGCTGTTTCAGCTTTATTCAAACCTTGTAATGCACCATAATGACGTTCGTTTAATTTCCAACTTTTTTCAACAGGTAGCCATGCTTGATCTACTTCGTCTAAAACGTGCCATAATGTGTGGATTGCACGTTTTAATACTGAAGTGTAAGCATAATCAAATGTGAAACCTTCTTGTTTTAGTAATTTACCTGCTTCAGCCGCTTCTTTGTTACCTTTATCAGATAAATCAACATCAGTCCAACCACAAAAACGGTTTTCTTGGTTCCAAACACTTTCTCCATGTCGAATTAGCACTAATTTTTTTACAGCCATGAGTATAACTCCTTTATTACGTAGATTAAATTTTTGGTATATTCTGTCATAGACATGCTAGGTTATTACCGTGCATGTCCATTTGTTTTGAGCCAACCAGACTGACTCAAAACGTTTATTATTTGGGTAAGTATTTTAACGGGTCAACCGATTGCGCTTTGTAACGAATTTCAAAGTGTAATCTCACTGACGAAGTGCCCGTTGCTCCCATTGTGGCAATTTGTTCACCTGCGCGTACTGTTTGCTGTTCTTTTACTAATATTGATTGGTTGTGCGCATATGCCGTTAAATAGTCATCATTATGTTTAATAATAATTAAATTACCATAACCTGGCAACGCATTGCCCGAATACACAACACGTCCATCAGCCGCAGCCATAATTTTATCACCCATTGAACCTGAGATATCAATACCTTTACTGGCGTTCGAAAATTTTTCAATAATTTTACCACGCACTGGCCATTGCCATGAAATATTGGCAACGTTTGAGCTTGATGGGCTAGTATTGGGTACATCGTTAGCAGAATTATTCAACGGTTCGGTGATAGTTTCAGTTGTTTCGGTTGTCGTTGGACGTTTATCTTTATCCATTGTGGTAATGGAAGTTGTTGTAGTCTTGGTTATTGTCGGTTTAGTTTTAGCTTGTCCAATCACTACAGATGAACCATCACCATTTGATTTATTTACCGTTGTATTGTTTGTTGTAGTTTTTTGTGTTACTACAACAGTACCACCACTCACATCTAATACTTGACCAACATTAACTGCGTATGGCTCTTTAATATTATTTTTAGCCGCCAATGAGCGATAATCGTTACCAGTTACCCATGCAATATAGAATAAGGTATCCCCCCGTTTAACAGTATAAGTGTCGCCTTGGTATCCACCCTTGGGAATGTCGTCATAATTACGGTTATAGACAATACGTTCATTACTAATCACCGTGCCATTATTGCTCGCATTGCTTGTAGCGTGAGTACTTGAAACCGTCGCTTGTCTTGATGAAGAAGGGGTATAAGTGGTAGGAGTAGAAATTGTTCTACTTCCTGTTGATATATTAGCTGGTGGTTTAGTATAGACAGAGGAAGTTGATGGACCACCTGCGCCAGAAATATCTTCTATTTCGGCCTGCTCAGTTTGTGTACATGCAGCAATTAGTAAACTTAAGCAGCTTAATGTAAGTATTTTTTTCAAAGCAACACCTTTCATTTATAAATTTTGTTTTTAGCTATTTTGTGTCCAATAGCATTTTATACATCTTATTTTATCAGCTCATTTTAGCGTTTTTATGGCAAAAAGCTATTATATTGATTAGTTATTGGTTAAATCAATAAATTCATTTAGAATTGTGTGATTTTTACCTATAGATTTGTTATTTGATTATTTTAGCAATCCATAACAGTTAAAGTTAAATTAGTATAACTCCATTATTAGTCAAAATATAACTTCCGTTAGCACATGCCCAATTTTGCTATAAGCAAGCTATTTTTCTACTTTTAATTAACTATTTATTTTGGTTTTGTCGGATTTATTTTGAATGTAATGAGTATATACAATAAAATAGGTTTTCGTACAGTACCTTTGCCGTATTTCTATAAAAATTTAATGTGATTTAAAAAAATGACTTTATATATTGTTGCCACCCCCATCGGAAACTTAGATGATATTACGCTCAGAGCCATCAATACACTGAAAAGTGTCGATCTTATTGCGGCTGAAGATACTCGCCATAGTGGTTTACTTTTACAACATCTTGGAATAAAAGCAAAATTGTTTTCTTTACATGATCATAATGAACAAGAAAAGTCCAATATTTTGATTGAAAAACTTAAATCTGGCTTATCAATTGCTTTGATTTCTGATGCTGGCACTCCGTTAATTAATGACCCCGGGTATCATTTAGTTAAGGCTTGTCGCGAAAATAACATAAAAGTAGTTCCCGTTCCTGGTGCTTGTGCTGCGATTGCTGCTTTATGTGCATCAGGGTTGCCGTCAGATAAGTTTATTTATGAAGGTTTTTTACCAGCTAAAGCTAAAGCTCGCCAAGATTGTCTTGTAAAATTGTTGGACGAACCTCGAACAATGATTTTTTATGAATCAACACATCGCTTATTAGACACGCTTAACGATATGCAAACTATTTGGGGAGCTAATAAGCAGATCATTTTAGCTAAGGAACTAACCAAAACATGGGAGACCATTGTCAGTTTTAAGGTTAATGAGCTGATTAATTGGCTAAACGAGGATACTTCTCGTCAAAAAGGTGAATTTGTATTGATTGTTCAAGGTCATATCAAATGCGATGATGATATTGATCCTCAGGCAATTAGTACCCTTAAACTATTGCAAAAAGAATTACCGCTAAAAAAGGCAGCAGCCATTACTGCTGAAATATATGGACTTAAAAAAAATCAACTTTATCAAATTGGTTTAGATTCCGAACAATAATTGGGTCGTTAAGTAACATTACTTGGTATGGCTTATAAAACGGTTTTTAGAAAGCGTTGACTGGATAATAAACTAAATAATTATTACTAATTTGCTTAGGAGCTGTTGATCTTTGCTGTACATAAATTACTCAACAATACATTGGCAGCCACATTAACATAAATGCCAGTGATACCATACTGGCATAATTCCTTTCTAGCTTATCGTATCTAGTTGATATTGAACGATATTGCTTGATTCTAGCAAAGGCATTCTCGACTAAATGACGATAGCGATAAAGGCACCTATCCATACTGCTTTTATCTATATCCTTACCATAATTACGTTTAGCAATCACCGTTCGTCCGCCTTTTTGACGAACAAAGCACCGAAAAGGCTCGCTGTCATAACCTTTATCGGCTATCACTGTA
>NZ_LZHA01000049.1:0-4088 GCF_001690335.1 Gilliamella sp. Gris1-4
AAAACCGCCTTGACACAGGCACAATCAGCTTTAGTGATATCGAAATACCAAGTCAGTAGCAGCAGTGCAGGGGTAAGCTCTAGTGGCATGCCATCGATGCCAACCAGTCGCAATAAAAACGAAAGCGAACATTCGACGACACATTCAGCGGTATCAGAAGGGACGATAATTATCCGCAATAAGGATGAGCAAAAACAAGATATCAACGAACTAAGCCGAGATACTGAGCAGGCGAATAACGAACTCAAACACATTTTTAACAAACAAAAAGAGCAAGACATCATCGACCAAACGCAATTAGTGAGTGAAATTGGTGGTGAAACGTTAACGATGCTTAATCATATTGACCGGATAAGAGCCGAATCCAAGGCAAAAGAAGCAGTTGAAAAAGAACAAGAAAAAAGTAAAAACAAGGGACTAACAGAAGAAGAGCAACAAAAAATCTACGAAGACGCCTACAAAAAAGCGATGAACGAAGGGATGTCAACGATGGGCAGTGACACCCGTCAAGGCATTGACATGGCGGTTAGTATCATCAACGGCTTAATCAGTGGCGACATGGCAGGGGCAGCCGCAGGGGGACTTGCGCCAAAAATTGCTACAATTATCAAACAACAGACCGAAGGAAACACCGTTGCCAACACCGTCAGCCATGCCATACTCGGTGCGGTGGTAGCCGAGCTGCAAGGCAACTCTGCAAACGTGGAACGGAGCAAAAAGGTTGGTTAAGTAATTGGAGAATTTATTTTGCTCATCGGATAAGCATTTTATTAAAATGAATGCTGATGAGTAATAAGGTGTCTGTCAGATTAAGTTTGAACTACCACAAATTAATAGCTTACAAAGTCCTGTTACAATATAGCTTAAATCGTAAGATATTTCTTTAAAATCAACACATACACCATAATGTATCTTACCAAACTTAGACAGTTATTATGACTCCCGAATTGTCCTTTAAAGTATCTTTTATCAACTGAAAGATGAAAATAGAGCCTAAAAGATTATCTTTAATTTTTTGTTTTATTTTTATAAAATACAATAGACGTTGCTATTATCGAACCAATTAATAATATACCACTTAGTGCAAAATTGCTTTGCCATCCCAGATAATCAAATAACAATCCGCCTATCGTTGAACCTATTGCAATTGATGATTGAATTACTGCAACCATTAGTCCTCCACCAATTTCTGCGTCTTTGGGTAATGTTTGTGCTATCCATGCCCACCACCCAGTTGGTGCGGCCGTAGCAAACAATCCCCATAAACTGAATAAAGCAGCTACAGTCCAGATGTGACTACTAGTTAAAAATAAACCTATGATAATGACAGTCATTATTAAAGAAATCATCATTAGTGTTTGATAGAGTTTAGTTTTCAGAAAGGTTGCAATTACCATTGTTCCAATAAAACCAGCGACACCTATAGCAAGTAAAATTAAAGATAGATTAAAATTATCTACCTTAGTCACTGTTTCTAGAAAAGGGCGCACATAGGTGAATAAAGTAAACTGTCCCATGAAAAATAATCCACACGCCAGTAAGCCTATAGATAGAATTGGTTTTTTTAGCAGTTGAAGCATAGGTTTGTTAGGTTGATTTTCTTTATAGGTTTTCATAGTAGGCAGGCTAATGCATTGCCAAATAAATGCAAAAATAGCAAGGGGAATGATACAAATAAATGTTCCACGCCAGCCTATTGTTTCTCCTAAGTAGCTTCCCAGTGGTGCGGCTATAATTGTCGCAAGAGCATTTCCGGCATTGAAAATAGCCAGAGCCTTAGGTACTTGATGCTGTGGCACCAAACGAATAGCCGTTGCAGCTGACATTGACCAGAATCCACCGATAGCAATACCAATTAGTGCTCTTCCCAGAATATAAACCAAGTAATAGGATGCGATAGCGATAACTAGCCCGGATAAAGCCATTAAAAACGTAAGAAATAGTAACAGTAGTTTTCGATCTAAGTTTCCTGTAAGTTTATGAATTGTCAGACTAGTTAGTACTGCTAGTATACCTGATATAGCAATACCTTGACCCGCTTGTCCATCGGTAATTTGTAAATCTCTAGCAATAGGTGTAAGTAGGCTTACAGGTAAAAATTCTGAAGCAATTAATACAAAAACGCATAGCGTCATAGAAAATATACCGCTCCAGTGTGTGTATGTTTTATTGTTTGGTATATTGAGATTTTTTTTAGACATTATAGCTTTATCCTCATACCTTTTTGACCGGCCGAGTTGCATTAAGGGCAAATGTTGTTTCTGTATATAGTGGTTATAAAGTTAATAAAAACAAAATATTAGGAATAACATTTTTGTCATTTATATAATGATAATAGCCATCAGTAAATACAGTTATTTTTGTTGGGATGGCTAATATATATACCTTATAATTTTAAGCTGGTCTTAAAGAACTGTTCAAATTTAGTAAATGGTATTTTTCCTGTGGTATTGTCATATAAATCGACATGATTTGCTTCAGAAACAATTACCAATTCTTTTTTCTTGCCACCGACCATTTTATAAGCATCCTCAGCAAAATAACGAGAATGAGCCTTTTCACCAGTAACAATTAATGTGGGAATAGTAATTTCATTTGCATAGCTTAGTAGCGGCATATTCATAAATGAAAGAGGCATTGTTGCATTCCATGCTCCAACCGAATTAATAGAACGAGGATGAAAACCACGAGGCATTCGGTAGTAATTATAAAACTCTTTCAACACTGGAGGCGGATTTTCTGGTAATGTTTCTGGCAAAATACGTTTAGAAGCACTGACTTTACCTTTCTCATCGATATAAATATCATGTCCACCTAATGTGGGAATACCTGTTTTAGCATCTTCCCAACGTTGTTCGTTCAGATATTGCAAAACAGAATGTCGATCAGCTGTTGAATAACGATCTTTTCCATCACCAACCCCATGACCCATTGCACGACTCATATCGTACATTACACTCGTTGCAACAGCCTTTACACGAGTATCCATTGCTGCATTGTTTAATGCCATACCGCCCCAGCCACAAATGCCGAGCAGTCCAATACGATTACGATCCACTTCTTTTTGTAGACCAAGAAAATCAACTGCAGCACTAAAATCCTCGGTATTGATATCGGGAGAAGCAATGTAACTATCCCCTAAAATAGTACAGCAAAAAAGTAGAAAATTCTCTATGATAAAAGTAAAAGGGGATTTAATTATGAAAAAAATGACTGAACATCAAATCGTCGCTATTTTAAAAGAAGCTGAAGCAGGTATTCCTGTCAAGGAACTCTGCCGTAAATATGGCATGGGTAATTCAACTTTTTATAAATGGCGGGAAAAATACGGCGGAATGGAAACTTCGGATATCAAACGCTTAAAGGAGCTGGAGGCTGAAAACCGTAAGCTTAAGCAGATGTTTGCCGAACTGAGCTTAAAATCCCAGCTTCAGGAAGAAATCATAAAAAAGCTGTAGTGCCCACAAAAGCACGTAAAACGTGGGCACAGCAACTACAACAAAATCATTCGGTTACTATTGCTATGAGTTGTGCCATTGTTGGCTTAAGCCGTTGTGCTTACTATTATCAACCTAAGTTACCGGATGATTCGGTGATTGTTTCGGTGTTGAATGCTATCACTGACCGGCATTTGCGCTGGGGCTTTCCTAAATGCTTTAATCGTATCAGAAAGCTCGGCTATAAATGGAATCATAAACGGGTGTATCGGGTGTATTGTGAGTTGAAACTTAATCTCAGGGTAAAGCGTAAACAGCGCATTCCTCCACGAAGCCCAGAAAGGCTATCAGCACCCAATAAACAAGGTGAATGTTGGTCAATGGATTTTATGAGTGACAGTAGTCGTAATCAACGTCGCTTTAGGACATTCAATGTTATCGATGACTTTAATCGTGAGGCGTTAGGGATTGATATTGCAGTAAGCTTACCAGCAGGAAGGATTTCCCGTTACTTAGATAAACTGGCCGAATATCATGGATATCCATTAAAAATACGGGTCGATAATGGGCCAGAATTTACAGGAAAAACCTTTATAAACTGGGCTAAATCACATGATATAACCATTGATTATATCCAGCCCGGTAGCCCTT
>NZ_LZHA01000050.1:0-47156 GCF_001690335.1 Gilliamella sp. Gris1-4
CCGAAGTTTCCATTCCGCCGTATTTTTCCCGCCATTTATAAAAAGTTGAATTACCCATGCCATATTTACGGCAGAGTTCCTTGACAGGAATACCTGCTTCAGCTTCTTTTAAAATAGCGACGATTTGATGTTCAGTCATTTTTTTCATAATTAAATCCCCTTTTACTTTTATCATAGAGAATTTTCTACTTTTTTGCTGTACTATTTTAGGGGATAGTTACAAAAATTTTGTCCGTAAGATGATGGATTTGTTGACTGAACTAAAAAGCCTCTCTTTTGACTCCATATATTAACTGGAGTCACTATGTACTCGTAACCGAGGCCTTTATTTAACCCACCCAACAACAAATTCGGTCTAGCCGAACAAATAACCGGTTTTGACGGCAAAGTGATATAATAATCCACTGAGCCTCCATTAAACGTATTCCTATCTGGTACACCATACTGCGTAACTAAAGTTCCGTTTGTACTACTTAAGGTTATCTTATAAGGCGCACGGCAAAGAGTTAATGCATCACCACGATTAACTATATTGCCTTCATAATCCTCAATTTTTAAGGATACACTTCCTGATGCAGTAACTGCATTTATTCCCTGCCCATCTCCATCATCATCCTTCCAGTTCCCTTGGTTAATTAAATCATTTAAATTGATTGCTCTTGCTCCCACCGGCACCGCCGCCATATTAATATCACCAAATGTTCTAATAGAAATCTCTATCGGATTTGTCGAACTCGACGTATTAGTCGATGGCGTGATACTCCTACCATCCGGCAACTTTATATACAATAAACTATCTGTATTTGATGCCTTTGTCTGTCCATTATCAAACGTCAAATATGGCGCAGTACCATTAATTAAGTTATTTGTTGTTGCTGATAATGCCTGCAAATCGAATGAACACGGCAATAACAACAGCGCAGTCAACGATAAAGGAGTTGAGATTTTAGATAAGGATTTTAATCTTGGTGCGAATGTTAATAACTTCGAAGATTTTCTGGATAAAATTGAAATTTGCGATAATTTTGGGCGTTTTTTATGTCTAAAAAATTTAGAATATAAGTTTGCCAAAGTCGGTGCTGCCTGCTCTTACTATGTTAGTATAACTCATTATATTTCACCTATCAATTTTTCTGTTTAAATTCGTGTTTTTCTGATTAAAATTTATTAAATAAATTTAACCAATTGAAAGTATAGATATTTAAGAATAGCTAGACTAGTTTTTTCTGTGTATTTTTGTAAGGAAATGCAAGGAAAAATAAAAAATAAACATTTGTCCTTGTGGTTTCTGTGCGGTTTTATTTTAATTTTTGATATTTTCGTATATTTATTGTTTATGACGCTAGTTTTACTTAAATATTTACATGTTTTAATACAGTGCAAAGCAAGGGGTGATATTGCGGTGTTATGTTTTTTAATAAAAAATAGTTTTTTTGTTGGTGCATAAAGTGGGTTGGGTGTGGTGGTTTCGGACGTTTTAGCTTTAGTGAATAAAATAGTGAACTGCACCCCAAAAGTTGTACAAAAAACTAAGCTGCTGGAAAATGATACTCCCGATATTGAACAGGACTCTTTTTGTCCAAGCTTAATTTAATTCTTCTATGATTAGAATAATGGATATATTCCTCAATATCCGCTTTTAACTGCTCAATAGTATCATACTTATTTAAATAATAGACCTCGGATTTTAACAATCCAAAGAAGTTCTCAATAACAGCATTATCTAAGCAATTTCCTTTTCGAGACATACTTTGTACGATATTTCTCTCCTTTAGCTTTTGCTGATAATAACACATATGATAATGCCAACCTTGGTCGGAATGTAAAATAGGAAAATCGTCTTTTTTGAGTTTATTAATGGCTTTATCCAACATATCACCAACCAATTCATAACAAGGGCGTTCACTGAAGTTATAAGCCACAATTTCCCGATTGTATAAATCTAATATAGGTGATAAATACAGTTTTTTACTTCCCACTTTAAACTCAGTTGCATCTGTTACCCATTTCTGACCAGGTTTAGTCGCCTTAAAATCACGGTTTAATAGATTGGGCACAGCACTAAGACGACCTTTATAAGAACGATATTTCTTTCCTCTTATCAAGGATTTTAATCCCATTTCTTTCATTAAACGTAGCACCTTTTTATGATTCACAATGACATTCTTATTTTGTAATTCAGCCGCAATTCGTCGATAACCATAGCGACTAAAGTTATCTTCATAAATCTTGATAATAAGCGCTTTTAATTCACTATTTTATCAATTTTAGATTTAGCCGAATCGTGATAGTAAAAAGTACTTCGCGACAAACCTGATGCGCTAAGCAATTTATTTAAGGGGTATTTTTTCCTTAATTAATCAACTATTTGATACTTTTCTTTTTTTTCCAATCTCTTTTGCCGAAGTAAGGCATCCAACTTTTTTAGATAAGCCACCTCCACTTCAAAGTCACTGACCATTTCGAGCAATTCTTCTTTTGCTTTTTCACTATTTTTTTAACTTTTTGAGCCATTTTTTTATCCTCTTTTCCCTGTGGTGGATTCGGTGTCATTGAAAAACCTGCTTTGCCATATTTTTGGTATATTTTAAACCAGCGACCTACATGTCCAAAGTGGATATCAAACGCCAAAGCAGTTTTATTTTGTGAAAGATGATTGCCTATAAAATACCTAACCACTTTGTATTTAAACTCTGGAGAAAAACACCTTGGTTTTGTGACGGGTTTTAGTCCTTCAATTCCTTTTCTTCTATATAAATTTACCCAACATTCAACTGTATTAGCAGGCATTTGGAAGCGTCGGGCGGTTAAACCATAACCATCATTACTATTGAAATAATGTTCAATAATTTGTTTTTTAAAATCGAATGTATATTTTTTTGCCATAATTTTATTCCCAAAAGTAGATTTAAACAATCCAACTTTTGGGGGGCAGTTCAGTTCACGAATTCCCTAACAACCCACGCTTTGGCTGCAAAATGTGGCCTTCGGCTGCCCCGACGCCGTAACAAGACAACAACATAACCTTAAGTGTTTTTTGGGAGGTTATTTTTGTTTGATAAAAATGTTTTACAAAAACTTTAATAAAATCAATGTTTTTTCTGACAGATTTTTTGCTAAAAAACAAACCTCAAAAAATAAATAGTCTCTTTTTTGATTAAAGATTCTTAATTAAGTTTCGGGTATAATTGAGGTTATTTTTCGATTATGGATACGAATACTTATGCCTAATGTCACTAAACCTTTAAATATCATTTTTGCTGGTACGCCCGATTTTGCTGCTACTCATTTAAAGGCGCTTGTTGGTTCGGAACATAATGTGATTGCCGTTTTTACCCAACCCGATCGCCCTGCGGGTCGTGGCAATAAATTAACAGCAAGCCCAGTTAAGCAACTTGCAATCGAGTACAATTTACCTGTTCATCAACCTGCCACGCTTAAAAAAGAAGAGAATCAAAAAATTATTGCCGATCTTAATGCCGATATTATGATTGTGGTTGCTTATGGACTAATTTTGCCACAAGCAGTATTAGATATGCCTAAACTGGGTTGTTTAAATGTGCATGGTTCGTTATTACCCCGTTGGCGTGGTGCAGCGCCAATTCAACGTGCATGTTGGGCAGGTGATGAGCAAACAGGCATTACCATTATGCAGATGGATGCAGGGCTTGATACGGGCGATATGCTATATAAGCTGACCTGCCCAATTGAGCAGACCGATACTAGCGCATCGCTATATGAAAAACTGGCAAAATTAGGACCGCAAGCGTTGCTTGATACATTGGCCTTACTCACTGAACAAAAAATCCAACCCGAAAAGCAAGATCCATCACAAGCAACTTATGCCGAAAAATTATCAAAGCAAGAAGCTAAACTTGATTGGAATTTGCCTGCAGTGCAACTTGAGCGTTGCGTTCGGGCTTTTAATCCATGGCCAGTGAGTTATTTTGAGGTTAATGGTGAGCCTGTAAAAGTATGGCAAGCCCATGTGGTAAAAATGGATTCAAAACAGCCGGCTGGCACAATTTTGCAAGCCAATAAAAATGGCATTTGTATTGCAACCAGCAATGGCGCATTGAATATGACACTTTTACAACCTGCGGGGAAAAAACCGATGTCTGCCCAAGATTTGTTAAACTCACGCAAGGCTTGGTTTACAGTTGGCGAAAAACTAAATACACTTTAATCCAAATATATTAAATTACAGGATGATATATCCTGTAATTGTTATCGCTTTTTAGCCAATAAAGTTGCAAACCTTAATTTAATTCGGTTTCCATGTATATCTGTTTTATGCAATTGTCCAATATCTTCGTTATATTTTAGTATTTCCCAATCTTGGTAATATTGGTGCAATTCGTTTTCTTTAAAAGTAAATGAAAATCCAACAGAGCAAGGGTAATCAGGCGTAGACATGGCGCTGACAATTAAATTATATCCCCCTGATTTGGTCATTTTTTGCATGTTATTAATAATAGCTGGAATTCTTTCCGGTTGTAAAAACATCATGACAACGGTCGAAAGAATAAAATCATATTCGCCCTGTAAATTTGCTTGATTGATATCGTAAACCATTGCGTTAATGTGCTTAAGGTTATCATCTTTAATGATTTTTTGTAAGTTGCCAATACTGAGTTCTGATTTATCAACTGCGGTAACATCAAAGCCTTGTAACTGCAAGTAGAGTGAATTACGACCTGAACCACAACCTAAATCCAATGCCTTTCCTGTTTGGATAATCTTTGTTGCGCTAATTACCTCGGAGTGGGTTTTGGTCATTTGGTATTTTTTTTGAGTATAATCCTCAGGCAAACAGTAAAATGCTAACTGGCACTGTAAGTCATCTGATATTTCGGCTATACGGTGCCATTGCTGTGGCAATATAAATGGCGGTTGCTGCTGAGTATCAAAACAATGCTTAGTAATCACTTCGCCTTGTTCGGTTAACATTTCAAAACCAATACTTCCTTTTAAAATTTCTAACTTCGCCCATGTACCAATTTGGGTATTATGCTTTTTGCGAAACGACTCGGGTAATGTATCAACATTCCAAATAGGCAATGTTTTGTAACAAACTAAATTATTCAAATTGATACCTCCTATAAAAAACAATAGTTGACTATTATAGTAGGATATTAATATGGTAAACAATCATTTATTTTAGACAATGAAATAAAAACCTATCAACGAAAATAAATTTATAGTAGCGAAGTTGGCTTGATCAACATATAATCGTCACCATCCTAGACTATATAGTGAAAATTAGAGGAATAATTTATGGGATTTTTAACAGGTAAACGTATACTCGTTACGGGTGTTGCAAGTAATCGTTCAATTGCTTACGGTATTGCACAAGCAATGCATCGTGAAGGCGCTGAACTCGCTTTTACTTACCAAAATGATAAATTGAAAACACGCGTTGAAGAGTTTGCCGCTGATTTTGGTTCTAAAATCGTTTTACCTTGCGATGTTGCTCATGATGAAAGCATCTCTGAACTATTTTCTGAACTTGCAAAAACTTGGGATAAATTTGATGGTTTTGTTCATGCTATTGCTTTCGCACCAGGTGATCAATTAGATGGCGATTATGTTAATGCCGTTACCCGTGAAGGTTTTGCTATTGCTCACGATATTAGCTCTTATAGCTTTGTTGCTATGGCTAAGGCATGTCGTTCAATGCTAAATCCAAATTCAGCATTAGTGACACTTTCTTACCTTGGTGCTGAGCGTGCAATCCCTAACTATAATGTAATGGGACTTGCTAAAGCTTCACTAGAAGCAAATGTGCGTTATATGGCAAATGCTATGGGTCCTGAAGGTGTCCGTGTTAATGCAATTTCAGCAGGCCCTATTCGTACGCTGGCGGCATCGGGTATTAAAGATTTCAAAAAAATGTTATCTCACTGTGAATCAGTAACACCAATCCGTCGCACTGTGACAACCGAAGATGTGGGTAATTCAGCAGCATTTTTATGTTCAGATTTAGCATCAGGTATTACTGGTGAAGTGATTCATGTCGATGGTGGATTTAGTATCGCTGCGATGAATGAATTAGAACTTAAATAAGCTGTTCTCAGTGTGTGTGAAAAAAAGGCGCTAACCTTAAATGTTTACGCCTTTTTTATTTTATTTTTTTGGTAAGTTTTGAACAAAAATATAAAATTTAGAATACTTATACTCTTTTTTCCGTTAAAATCTAATGTAATTTGCTCAATAAAAGTTTGTTGGAGAAAAAATGAAAATAGCAAAAAATACAGTGGTTAGTTTAGCATACCAAGTTCGCACTAAAGACGGTGTTTTAGTTGATGAAGCAACTACGACAGCGCCATTAGAATATTTACATGGTGCAGGTAACTTGCTACAAGATCTTGAGAACGCATTAGATGGTCACCAAGTTGGCGACAAATTTGACGTTGAGCTAATTAATGCTTACGGGGATTTTAATGATGCTCTTGTACAAAATGTTCCTCGTGACGTTTTTGTTGGTGTAGATGAACTTGAAGTTGGTATGCGATTTTTTGCTGATACCGAGCATGGTTCTTTACCCGTTGAAATCACCGCTATCGATGGTGATACCATTACTATTGATGGAAACCATATGTTAGCTGGACAAGATTTGCAATTTAACGTTGAAATATTGGCTATTCGTGAGGCTACTGAAGATGAAGTTGCTCACGGGCATATTCATGGTGAGCATGGTCATGATCACGGACATGGCGGTTGTGGCTGTGGTGGCCATTCTCATGAAGACGAAGATGATGAAAACACAGGTTGCTGTGGCGGTGGCCATGGTGGCTGCGGTTGTCACTAATTCTTAATTAATTCAAATTAAATTTTAAAAGCGCTATATAGCGCTTTTTATTTACTTCTGTTTTGTGTTTTTGCTTAATAAGTTGTGAAACAACTTCCAATATTTCAAATTATCATTTTGCTTTGCTAATTTTTCCTTTAATAATCTCTATTTTACGATTATTGGGATCTGCAATTATGTCTTCACAACCAATAGTATTAATGCCACGTGAGAAGCTTTTAAAATTTGGCGTTGAAGCACTCAGTGATGCAGAATTACTTGCTCTTTTTTTACGCACTGGTACTCGAGATTTGCCTGTTTTGGAACTGTCACAAAAGCTATTAAATGAGTTTGGTTCTTTTTATAATTTAATTAATGCAAGCCATAGTGATTTTTGCAAGAAGAAAGGATTGGGAACGGCTAAATATACACAATTGAAAGCAGTTGTTGAACTTTCTTATAGATATTTAAAAGTTAAAATGACTACCGATAATTTTTTGACATCGTCATCTTTGACACATCACTATTTAGCTAGTCGATTGGCTAATAAAGATCGTGAAGTTTTTATGGTTATTTTTTTAGATAATCAAAATAGGGTCATAGCATCAGAAGATATGTTTGTCGGTACCTATAATTGTGTTGAAGTCCACCCAAGAGAAGTTGTTAGACGAGCATTACAACATAACGCAGCCGCATTGATTCTAGCTCATAATCATCCTTCAGGTGTGGCAGAACCTAGTCAGGCAGATCGTCATCTTACACAAAAAATAGAAGAAGTTTGTGAATTGGTTGATATTCGAGTCATAGATCATATTGTTATAGGTAAGGGTGAATATGTCTCTTTTGCAGAGCATGGATGGATTTCGTAGCTATTTTTACTTACAATGTAATTTAATTAACTAATCTATATATGAATTTATTTTATGAACCAGCAATTAGAATTACTTGAAACCAAAGTAGCTTTTCAAGATATCACCATCGAAGAACTCAATCAAATGGTAACTAATCTTCAAGCTGATGTTAGCAAATTAAAAGAGCAATTGACGTTATTGTCTCAAAAACTACAAGCAACACAACCTTCAAATATTGCTAATTTATCTGAAGAAACACCACCACCTCATTATTAATAACAGCTGTATGATGGCAATCAGCACAGCCATTTAATGGCTTTTTAATGATAAGTATTGTCTAGATAATACAGAATTGATGATTGATTCCGAATTTAAGTAAGCTATCAATTTGTCATTAAAGTTAATAAGAATTAAGTTAAACAATAAAAAACCGGCATATAGCCGGTTTTAATACACAATGATTTATTATTATTCAGCTGATGCTTCTTCTACTGCAGGACGATCAACTAATTCAATATAAGCCATTGGAGCATTATCTCCATCACGGAAACCACATTTTAAAATACGTACATAACCGCCAGGACGGGTAGCAAAACGTGGACCTAAATCTGAAAATAATTTTTTAACTGTATCTTTATCACGGATACGAGCAAAAGCCAGACGGCGATTAGCTACGCTATCGCTTTTGGCTAGCGTAATTAACGGTTCAACAACACGACGCAACTCTTTTGCTTTAGGCAATGTAGTTTTGATGATTTCATGTTCAACAAGTGAACTTGTCATGTTACGAAACATTGCTTGACGATGGCTGCTATTTCGGTTCAGTTGACGACCACTTTTACGATGGCGCATAACTTTATCCTTCTTATATAAATTTTATCTTAGTCTTCAACAATACTTGCTGGTGGCCAGTTCTCAAGACGCATGCCTAAAGATAAACCACGAGATGCGAGTACGTCCTTAATTTCAGTAAGTGATTTCTTACCAAGATTAGGCGTTTTAAGTAACTCAACTTCGGTACGTTGTACTAAATCACCAATATAATGAACTGCTTCTGCCTTTAAGCAATTAGCAGACCGAACAGTTAACTCCAAATCATCTACTGGACGTAAAAGGATTGGATCAAATTCCGGTTTATCTTCTTTAACTTCTGGTTGACGTACATCGCGTAAATCAACGAAAGCTTCAAGTTGTTCAGCCAAAATAGTTGATGCACGACGAATAGATTCTTCTGGATCGATAGTACCATTAGTTTCCATATCGATAACAAGTTTATCTAAATCCGTACGTTGTTCCACACGAGCAGCATCAACAGAATATGCAATGCGCTCTACAGGGCTATAACATGCGTCAACTAACAGACGACCGATTGGTCGTTCTTCATCTTCTGACTTAACGCGAGCAGAAGCAGGGACATAACCACGTCCTCGTTGTACACGAATACGCATACTAATTGAAGCATTGGCATCAGTAAGATGACAAATCACTAAATCAGGATTAACAATTTCAACATCACCATCATGAGTGATATCAGATGCTGTTACTGCACCTATGCCCGATTTGTTTAAAGTCAGCATAACATCATCTTTCGTATGTACACGTACTGCTAATTTTTTTAAATTAAGCAGAATATCAAGTACATCTTCTTGAACGCCTTCTTTAGTACTGTACTCATGCAGAACACCGTCAATTTCAACTTCGGTTACTGCATATCCCGGCATAGATGATAATAAAATGCGGCGTAGTGCATTACCTAAAGTATGGCCAAAACCACGTTCTAGTGGCTCTAAAGTCACTTTAGCATGTGTTTGGCTGTATTGAACAACATCAACTAGGTGAGGTTTTAAAAACTCTGTTACAGAACCCTGCATTATGTCCTCTCTTAAGTGCTAAACTTTACTTAGAGTAAAGTTCGACGATCAAATGTTCGTTGATATCAGCAGATAAATCTGAACGTTCTGGTAAGCGTTTAAATACACCTTCCATTTTGCTAGCATCAACTTCTAACCATGTTGGTTTTTCACGTTGTTCAGCTAGCTCTAAAGCGGCTTTAATACGTGCTTGTTTTTTTGATTTTTCGCGAACACTAATCACATCTTCAGGTGAAACTTGATAAGATGCAATATTCACGACACGACCATTAACAAGAACAGCTTTATGACTAACTAATTGACGAGCTTCAGCACGAGTTGCACCAAATCCCATGCGATAAACAACGTTATCTAAGCGACGTTCTAAAAGACCAAGTAGGTTTTCACCAGTATTGCCTTTAATTCGAGCGGCGCTTTTGTAGTAATTACGGAATTGACGTTCTAAAATTCCATAAATACGTCTAACTTTTTGCTTTTCACGTAACTGAACACCATAATCTGATAAACGCGGTTTACGCGCACCATGTTGTCCAGGAGCTTGTTCTAATTTACATTTACTATCAATCGCTCGGACGCCAGATTTAAGGAATAAATCTGTACCTTCACGACGACTTAATTTGAGTTTTGGTCCCAAATATCTTGCCATTTTATTTCTCCAATAATCCTAAACATTCAATGTTTAAAAAATTAAACACGACGTTTCTTTGGTGGACGACAACCGTTATGAGGAATCGGAGTAACATCAGTAATGTTAGTGATGCGATAACCCGCTGCATTTAATGCTCGAATTGTTGACTCACGACCAGGACCAGGTCCTTTAACCATAACTTCCAGATTCTTAATTCCGTAATCTTTAACGGCTTCAGCACAACGTTCTGCGGCCACTTGAGCTGCAAAAGGAGTTGATTTACGAGAGCCACGGAAACCAGAACCACCAGCGGTTGCCCAACCTAACGCATTACCTTGACGATCGGTAATAGTTACGATTGTATTGTTGAATGATGCATGAATATGAGCTATACCATCAGAAACTTGCTTTTTTACACGTTTACGTGTACGAACAGGTGTCTTTGCCATTTAATTATACCTCAATTATTTCTTGATTGGCTTACGCGGTCCCTTGCGGGTACGAGCGTTAGTCTTTGTGCGTTGACCGCGAACAGGAAGTCCACGACGGTGACGCATGCCACGATAACAACCAAGGTCTAATAAACGCTTGATACTCATAGTTACTTCTCGGCGTAAATCACCTTCAACAGTGAATTTAGCGACTTGTTCACGTAACTTTTCAATCTGATCTTCAGATAGTTCTCTGATCTTAACATGTTCAGGAATACCTGCTTCAGCACAAATTGTCTTAGCGCGAGTATTTCCGATACCATAAATTGCTTGTAAAGCAATTACAGCATGTTGTTGATCAGGAATGTTAATGCCTGCTATACGGGCCACTATGCACTCCTTTATTGTTAATGTTTAGCAAATTCACCATACTGAAAAGCCCGTTTTCAGGATACTCAAACAGTGAATTTACAAATAAATCTAGGCTGGCTATTCTAGCCAGCTTTACTATACTTTGGCAAGAAAAATATGCAAAAGCTCAACTTTCCAGTTAAATAAATTAACCTTGACGTTGTTTGTGTTTACCTTCAACGCAAATAACACGAACGATGCCATTGCGTTTAATGATTTTACAATTTCTGCATAATTTCTTGACTGAAGCACGAACTTTCATTTTTTTCTCCGTAACTTCTGGCTAACTTATCGGCCATAGCCTTTAAGATTCGCTTTCTTTAACACTGACTCATAACGATTTGGCATCATTAAAGTCTGTACTTGTGCCATAAAATCCATGATTACAACAACAACAATTAATAATGATGTTCCACCAAATTGAACTGGAACTTTCATTGCGCTTGTCATAAACATTGGAACCAAACATACAAAAGTAATGTAGATTGCACCAATTAGCGTCAAACGAGTCATTACCTTGTCAATATACTTAGATGTTTGTTCACCTGGACGGATACCTGGAATAAATGCACCAGATTTTTTAAGTTGATCTGCTGTTTCTCTTGGGTTAAAAACCAACGCTGTATAGAAGAAACAAAAGAAGATAATTGCCGCCGCAAAAAAGATTATGTATAACGGTTGATCATGGTCAAAATATTGCCTAAAAAGTGCAATAAAATATCTCCATCCTGTACCATCTCCTTGGAACCAAGAAGCCATCATTGATGGTAACATAGCAATTGTCGAGGCAAATATCGCAGGAATAACCCCTGCCATATTAATCTTTAATGGTAAGTGTGTACTTTGTGCAGCATAAACACGACGACCTTGTTGTCGTTGGGCATAGTTAACAACAATCCGTCGCTGACCACGTTCAACAAATACAACAAAATAAGTTACACCAACCACTAATGCAGCAACAACCAATAATAAAATCGGATGCAATGAACCAGAGCGAGCTTGTTCAATTGTTTCATAAATAGCATGAGGAAGACTCGCCACGATACCAGCAAAGATAATGATTGAAATACCATTACCTACACCGCGCTCAGTGATCTGCTCACCCAACCACATTAGAAACATAGTGCCAGTAACTAAGCTAACCGATGCGATAAAATAGAAAGAAAATCCTGGATTAATTACTACCTTTCCATAATCAGGAATATTAGGTAAACCAGTCGAAATACCAACAGCCTGTATTATTGCTAAAGCAAGTGTGCCATAGCGAGTGTACTGGCTAATTTTTTTACGACCTGATTCACCTTCTTTCTTCAATTCAGCTAACTTAGGGCTAATTGCCGTTAATAACTGCACAATAATTGATGCTGAAATATAAGGCATTATCCCTAATGCAAAAATTGAAGCACGGCTTAAAGCACCACCAGAGAACATATTGAACATACCAACAATACCGTCTGACGATGCTCTTGTTAGTAAGTCCGATAACGCTTTAGTATCAATACCAGGAACCGGAATATAAGAACCAAGACGAAAAACAATAAGCGCTAAAAGCACAAACATCAAGCGTCTTTTAAGCTCACCACTACCGCCCCGTGTACTTTGAAAATCTAATCCTGGTTGCTTTGCCATCTTTCTAATTATTCCTCAATTTTTCCGCCAGCAGCTTCAATTGCAGCTTTAGCACCTTTAGTTACTCGAATACCGCGAACAGTTACTGGTTTAGTTACTTCACCAGATAACATGATTTTTGCATATTCGATATGTGAACTAATCACATTTGCAACTTTTAAGCTATTTAGGTCAACAATATCGCCTTCGACTTTCATTAAATCTGAAAGACGAACTTGAGCTGTAACTTGAGCTTTACGTGAGGTAAAACCAAATTTTGGTAAACGACGATATAAAGGCATTTGACCACCTTCAAAGCCGCGACGAACGCCACCACCTGAACGAGATTTTTGACCTTTAATACCACGAGTACCAGTTTTACCTAATCCTGAACCGATGCCTCGACCCAGACGTTTTGGTGCATGCTTTGAACCTTCAGCAGGAGATAAAGTATTTAAACGCATTACTATTACTCCTCTACTTTAACCATGTAATAAACTTGGTTTACCATACCACGAATTGCAGGAGTATCCTCACGCTCAACAGTATGACCAATACGACGTAATCCTAGACCTACTAATGTTGCTTTATGCTTCGGTAGACGACCTATAGAACTACGAGTTTGTGTAATTTTAATTGTTTTTGCCATGGTTAATTACCCCAAAATTTCTTCGACGGTTTTACCACGTTTAGCAGCAACCATTTCTGGTGATTTCATACTTTCTAAGCCATCAATAGTTGCACGAACCACATTAATTGGGTTAGTAGAACCATATGCTTTAGCTAGAACGTTACGAACTCCAGCAACTTCTAAAACTGCACGCATTGCACCACCGGCAATAATACCAGTACCTTCTGATGCTGGTTGCATATAAACACGAGAACCTGTATGAGCACCTTTAACTGGATGCTGTAAAGTATCGTTATTTAAAGCAACATTGATCATATTGCGACGTGCTTTTTCCATTGCTTTTTGGATTGCTGCTGGCACTTCACGTGCTTTACCATATCCAAAACCTACGCGGCCATTACCGTCACCAACAACTGTTAGTGCAGAAAAACTAAAAATACGACCACCTTTTACGGTTTTAGAAACTCGGTTAACTGCGATTAGTTTTTCCTGCAGTTCACCAGCTTGTTTTTCGATGTTTGACATCTTTAACTCCTACCTTAGAACTGTAGGCCAGCTTCGCGAGCAGCATCTGCTAGCGCCTGAACTCGACCATGATATTGGAAACCTGAACGATCAAAAGAAACTTCTTTGATATCTTTCGCTAACGCACGTTCAGCAATTGCTTTACCAACCGCTGCGGCTGCGTCTTTGTTTCCAGTGTATTTTAAACTTTCACTGATAGCTTTTTCTAATGTAGAAGCGGCTGCCAGTACTTCTGATCCGTTTGGTGCGATAATCTGCGCATAAATATGACGCGGAGTGCGGTGAACCACCAAGCGAGTTGCAAGTAGTTCATGCATCTTGCGACGCGCTTTAGTTGCACGACGGATACGAGCTGATTTCTTATCCATAGTGTTACCTTACTTTTTCTTAGCTTCTTTAGTACGCACAACTTCATCTGCGTAACGAACACCTTTACCTTTATAAGGCTCAGGACGACGATAAGCACGGATATCAGCAGCTACTTGTCCAATTAACTGTTTATCAGCACTTTTTAGCACGATTTCAGTTTGAGAAGGACATTCAGCTGTTACACCTGCAGGTAATTGATGTTCAATTGGATGTGAATATCCAAGAGACAAACTAATTGTATTACCTTTTACTTGTGCACGATAACCGACACCAACTAGCTGAAGTTTTTTAGTAAAACCTTCAGTAACACCAATAACCATTGAATTAATCAAAGCGCGGGCAGTTCCAGCTTGAGCCCAAGCATCTGCAAAACCATCACGAGGAGCAAATTTAATTTGTCCTTCTTCTTGATTAATCACAACAGCATTATTTATTGTGCGAGATAATTCGCCATTTTTACCTTTAATCGTAATTACCTGACCATTGAGTTTTACCTCTACGCCAGCAGGAACAACGACAGGTGCTTTTGCAACACGAGACATTCTTTTCTCCCTTACGCTACGTAGCAGATAATTTCACCACCAAGACCTGCTTGGCGTGCTGCACGATCAGTCATAACACCTTTAGAAGTAGAAACAACTGCGATACCTAGTCCAGCCATAACTTTCGGCAATTCATCTTTACGTTTATAAATACGTAAACCTGGACGGCTAACACGTTTGATACTTTCTACAACAGCTTTACCTTGGAAATATTTTAAAGTAATTTCCAGTTCTGGCTTAGTGTCACCAACAACTTTAAAGTCCCCAATATAACCTTCTTCTTTTAGCACATTGGCAATTGCCACTTTTAGCTTAGAGGAAGGCATGGTGACTGCAACTTTATTCGCAGATTGACCATTACGAATACGGGTCAACATATCTGCTATAGGATCTTGCATGCTCATCTATAACACTCCCCTGATTACCAACTTGCCTTTTTAAGACCAGGAATCTCACCACGCATGGCTGACTCACGAACCTTAATACGGCTTAAACCAAACTTACGAAGGACGCCATGAGGACGACCAGTTTGACGACAACGACGACGTTGACGTGATGGACTAGAATCACGAGGAAGCGTTTGCAATTTAAGCACTGCATTCCAACGATCTTCATCTGATGCATTAAGATCAGAGATAATCGCTTTTAATTCTTGACGCTTTGCAAAATATTTTTCTGCTAGCTTTACGCGTTTCTTATCGCGTTCAATCATTGATTGTTTAGCCATTATGCCCTACCTTACTTACGAAATGGGAAGTTAAAGGCAGATAATAAAGCTCGGCCTTCTTCATCTGATTGTGCTGTAGTGGTGATTGTAATATCTAAACCACGAACACGATCAACTTTGTCATAATCGATTTCAGGGAAAACGATTTGCTCACGAACACCCATGCTATAGTTGCCACGACCATCAAAAGATTTTGCGCTTAAACCACGAAAATCTCGAGTACGAGGAAGAGCAATATAAACTAGACGTTCAAAAAATTCCCACATACGTTCGCCACGTAAAGTGACTTTACAACCAATAGGATACCCTTGACGGATTTTAAAACCAGCAACTGATTTGCGTGCTTTAGTGACTAGTGGTTTTTGACCACTGATTGCTGCTAAATCTGCAACAGCATTATCTAATAATTTCTTATCAGTAATTGCTTCACCCACACCCATATTCAAGGTGATCTTTTCGATCCGAGGGACTTGCATGACAGATTTGTAGCCAAACTGTTCTTGCAGTTTATTTACTACCTGTGCTTTGTAGTAATCATGCAGTTTCGCCATCGTACACTCCAAATTACTTAATTGATTAATTCATTAGTAGACTTATAAAAACGGACTTTTTTACCGTCTTCAATACGAAAGCCTACGCGATCTGCTTTGCCTGTAGCAGGGTTGAAAATTGCCACATTAGAAACATTGATAGCTGCTTCTTTTTCAACAATTCCACCTTCTTGATTTAATGCAGGCACTGGTTTTTGGTGTTTTTTCACCAAATTGATACCTTCAACAATCACTTTGCCTGTAGACAAAACACTCTTTACTTTACCGCGTTTACCTTTATCTTTACCAGTTAACACGATAACTTCATCTTCTCGACGGATTTTAGCTGCCATTACCCGCTCCTTACAGTACTTCTGGTGCTAATGAAATGATCTTCATAAACTTCTCAGAGCGAAGTTCACGAGTGACCGGTCCAAAAATACGCGTACCAATCGGTTGCTCACTGTTATTATTTAAAATAACACAAGCGTTACGATCGAAACGAATGACAGATCCATCAGGGCGACGAACACCTTTTCTAGTGCGCACAACAACAGCTTTAAGTACATCACCTTTTTTAACTTTACCACGTGGAATTGCTTCTTTAATGGTAACTTTGATGATATCGCCTACTGCTGCATAACGACGGTGCGATCCACCGAGAACCTTGATACACATTACGCTACGTGCGCCAGAGTTATCGGCAACATCTAGCCTAGTCTGTTCTTGGATCATTTTAATGCTCCGTATAAATTAATTATTGTCTAATCTACCTTCATCCACCTCAACTACCATGGATAAGAATAGACAACCAAAAACCCACTTACGTGAGGGCGCATAGTATAACACCACTCAAATAAAATGGATAGCATAAAATAAACGGCCGTTGAGCCGTTTATTATATTATGTACAGTTTTTAATCAAAAAAAGATTAAATAACTGCTTTTTCAACGATTCGAACAAGAGTCCAAGATTTGGTTTTTGATAATGGACGACACTCTTTAATTTCTACAGTATCACCAATACCACACTCGTTGTTTTCATCATGTACATGCAATTTAGTCGTACGTTTAATGAACTTACCATATAACGGATGCTTCACTTTACGTTCAATAGCTACAGTAATAGATTTATCCATTTTGTCGCTAATAACACGACCTTGCTGAGTACGAATTTTTACTTCAGTAGTCATATTACGCACCCGCCTTTTCAGTTAATAATGTTTTAACACGTGCAATATTACGACGCACTTGTTTTAACATATGAGTCTGTGTTAACTGACCTCCAGCTAATTGCATACGTAAGTTAAATTGCTCACGTAATAAATTAAGAAGTTCAGTATTTAACTCTTCAACGCTTTTTTCGCGTAGCTCTTTTGCTTTCATTTACATCACCGTCTTAATCACAAAGGTGGTTTTAATTGGCAGTTTTGCAGCTGCCAACGCAAATGCTTCACGAGCAACTTCTTCCGGTACACCGTCCATTTCATAAAGGACTTTACCTGGTTGAATCTGAGCAACCCAGTATTCAACGTTACCCTTACCTTTACCCATACGCACTGCAAGTGGTTTTTCGGTAATTGGTTTATCAGGGAAAACTCGAATCCAGATTTTACCTTGACGCTTAACTGCACGAGTCATTGCACGACGTGCTGCTTCGATCTGGCGCGCAGTCAAACGACCACGACCTACAGCCTTAAGACCGAATGTACCGAAACTAACGTCAGTACTTACAGCAAGACCACGATTGCGGCCCTTGTGCACTTTACGGAATTTTGTACGCTTTGGTTGTAACATCAGCGACGCTCCTTATTGTTTTCGGCCTTTTCGCTGCTTTTTCGGTTGAGCAGCAGGTTGTTTTTCTGCTTGTTCAACGGCAGCCATACCACCAAGGATCTCACCTTTGAAGATCCACACTTTAACACCAATAATACCATAGGTAGTTAATGCTTCAGATAAACCATAGTCAATATCAGCTCGTAATGTATGTAAAGGTACACGACCTTCACGATACCATTCGCTACGAGCAATTTCAGCACCGCCTAAACGACCACTTACTTCGACTTTGATACCTTTAGCACCCGCCTTCATTGCATTTTGAACCGCACGTTTCATAGCACGACGGAACATAACACGGCGTTCTAACTGAGAAGTAATGCTATCAGCAACTAATTTAGCATCAAGTTCTGGTTTACGAACTTCAGCAATATTAATTTGTACTGCAACATCACGTTTTTCTCTTTTGTCTTTATATTTATTGACAATAGAAGCTACGGCATTACGTAATTTTTCAACGTCCTCGCCTTTTTTACCAATCACGATACCCGGACGAGCAGTGTGAATAGTAATACGAACGTTAGTTTCTGCTGAACGGTCGATCACAATCTTAGAGATTGACGCTTGAGATAATTCTTTATTTAAGAATTCACGCACTCTAAAATCACTTTCTAAATTATCAGCGAATGTCTTTGTACCCGAATACCATGTAGATGTCCAAGGCTTGACAATGCCTAATCGGATACCATTTGGATTTACTTTTTGACCCATTGCTATTCTCCAGCCTAGCGATCTGAAACGATCACGGTGATGTGACTCGTACGCTTCAAAATTCGATCTGCACGACCTTTCGCACGAGGCATAATACGCTTCATGGTTGGGCCTTCATCTACGAAAATCTTCGCAACTTTTAGATCATCAATATCAGCACCATCGTTATGCTCTGCATTAGCAATAGCAGACTCTAATACTTTTTTAACAAGTACAGCCGCTTTTTTATTGGTGTACGTTAAAATATCTAGTGCCTGAGACACATTCTTACCGCGAACAAGATCTGCAACTAAGCGAACTTTTTGTGCAGAAGAACGAGCGTGGCGGTACTTTGCAATTGTTTCCATCTCTTTCTCCTACTTATTTCTTCTTAGCTTTCTTATCAGCCGCATGGCCGCGATAAGTACGAGTCGGCGCGAATTCACCCAATTTATGACCAACCATTTCGTCGGAAACATAAACTGGAACGTGCTGACGACCATTATGGACAGCGATGGTCAAACCGATCATGTTAGGAAAGATCGTTGAACGACGGGACCAAGTACGAATTGGTTTCTTGTCCCCGCTTTCCACCGCTTTCTCTACCTTCTTCAGCAAGTGTAGGTCAATAAAAGGACCCTTCTTGAGAGAACGTGGCATAGCTAATCCTCTATATTAATTATTTCTTATTGCGACGGCGAACAATATACTTATCAGTACGTTTGTTGCTACGCGTTTTCAATCCTTTGGCTTTTTGACCCCATGGAGACACAGGATGTTTACCAAAGTTACGACCTTCACCACCACCATGTGGATGGTCTACCGGGTTCATTGCTGTACCACGAACAGTAGGACGAACACCACGCCAACGAGTTGCACCCGCTTTACCTAATACGCGAAGCATATGCTCTGAATTACCAACTTCACCAATAGTGGCACGACAATCAGATAATACTTTACGCATTTCACCTGAACGTAGACGTAATGTTACATAAGCACCATCACGCGCAACGATTTGAACATAACTACCAGCAGAACGAGCAAGCTGTCCGCCTTTACCTGGTTTCATTTCAATATTATGCACGGTAGAACCGACTGGAATATTGCGCATTGGTAAACAGTTACCTGTTTTAATTGCTGCATCAACACCAGATTGGATCTGATCACCTGCTTTTAAGCCTTTAGGCGCTAAAATATAACGGCGTTCACCGTCTTTATATAAAACCAATGCAATATTTGCACTACGGTTTGGATCATATTCCAAACGTTCAACAACTGCTGGAATACCATCTTTATTACGCTTAAAGTCGACAATACGATAATGTTGTTTATGACCACCACCAATATGACGGGTAGTGATACGACCATTATTATTGCGACCACCAGTTTTGCTTTTTGAATCAAGCAACGGTGCATAAGGTTTACCTTTATGCAACTCTGGGTTAACCACTTTAACAACGTGGCGACGACCCGGAGATGTAGGTTTACACTTAACAACTGCCATTGTTCTTACTCCTCCGAATTACTCAGCGACGCCAGCAAGGTCTAAATTTTGACCTTCTGCTAAAGTAACGTAAGCTTTTTTCCAGTCGCTACGGCGACCGATTTGTTGACCACGACGTTTAACTTTACCTTTAACAACAAGTGTATTAACGTCATCTACTTTAACTTCAAATAGTTGTTCAACTGCGGCTTTAATCTCTCTCTTAGTAGCATCTTTAGCAACTTTCAATACTAATGTATTTGTTTTTTCCATTGAAATAGATGCTTTTTCAGAAACATGTGGTGCTCGCAGGACTTTAAGCAGACGCTCTTCACGAATCATGCTAACATCTCCTCTACTTGTTTAACGGCATCAACTGTGATAACCACTTTGTCAAATGCAATCAAACTAACTGGATCAATCCCTGCCACATCACGCACATCAACTTTATGTAAGTTACGTGCTGCTAAGAAAAGATTTTCATCAACTTCAGAAGCGATAATAAGAACATCATTAAGATTCATATCGTTTAATTTCTGAGTTAATAATTTAGTCTTAGGTGCTTCAACAGTAAATGTTTCAACCACAACTAAACGTTCTTGACGCACTAATTCAGAGAAAATACTCTTTAATGCACCACGATACATTTTACGGTTAACTTTTTGGCTATGATCTTGTGGTTTTGCTGCAAATGTTACACCACCACTGCGCCAGATTGGGCTCTTAATTGAACCTGAACGAGCACGACCGGTACCTTTTTGACGCCATGGTTTTTTACCTGAACCAGCGATTTCTGCACGAGTTTTTTGTGCGCGAGAACCTTGACGAGCAGCAGATGCATAAGCAACAACTACTTGATGAACTAACGCTTCATTAAACTCACGTCCGAAGGTAGTTTCGGAAACAGAAAGCGCTTTCGCGTCTTTTACTACTAATTCCATCTCTATCTCCTCGACGTTAAGCCTTGATTGCCGGTTTAACAATTACGTCACTATTGATTGCGCCAGGAACTGCACCTTTAATTAATAAAAGATTACGTTCAACATCAACACGTACAATATCTAAGTTTTGAACGGTTACACGTTCATTACCTAGGTGACCTGCCATTTTACGACCTTTAAACACTTTACCCGGAGTTTGGTTTTGACCAATAGAACCATGACCACGGTGTGCCAAAGAGTTGCCATGAGTAGCATCTTGAGTACGGAAATTCCAACGTTTAGTAACGCCAGCAAAACCTTTACCTTTAGATGTTCCAGTAACATCAACTTTCTTAACGTCAGCGAAGATATCAACGTTAATACTTTGACCTACAGAAAATTCGCCTTCTTCAAAACGGAATTCCCATAGACCACGACCAGCTTCAACGCCAGCCTTAGCGAAATGACCTGCTTCAGGTTTGTTTACGCGGCTTGCTTTTTTGTTGCCAGTAGTAACCTGAATAGCTTGATAACCATCATTCTCAAGTGTTTTAACTTGAGTAATGCGGTTGCTTTGAACTTCAACTACGGTGACAGGAATAGAAACACCATCTTCAGTGAAGATACGCGTCATTCCTACTTTACGACCGATTAAACCAATCATTGTTTCGACCTCTCAATCATTCAGCTTAGGCTTAGGATTAACCTAAACTGATCTGCACATCAACACCGGCAGCAAGGTCTAGACGCATTAAAGCATCAACTGTTTTTTCAGTTGGCTCAACAATATCAACTAGACGCTTATGAGTGCGAATCTCGTACTGATCACGCGCATCTTTATTTACGTGTGGAGAAATCAATACAGTGAAACGCTCTTTGCGTGTCGGTAATGGAATAGGACCACGAACTTGCGCACCTGTGCGCTTCGCAGTTTCTACAATTTCAGCAGTTGATTGATCAATCAAACGATGATCAAACGCTTTTAACCGGATACGGATTCTTTGGTTCGACATGAGACCAGAGCTCCATTATTTAAAAGTTATAACAAAAGACTACTCCTCTTACCCTGTTTCGATTGACAGGAGAGTGTAATCCGTTCTTTTTCGTAACCCCCAAATCGGGAGTATTGTTGATATAATTAGCTATTTTTTATATAACAATTATATCTTTTTCTCATTTGCTTACATAAAGGCAATAAACAAAGTGAGCCGATTATACTCTGTTAGTTAACTAACGGCAAGAAATAAATACAGATATTTGGGTTTAAAGATGGGAAGCTTTTTCTGGTTATTAATTTACAATTACCAAATTTCAATCAAATAACCAGATTTAATGTTATTTTTATATTAACCCATAATGGATAATCATTATGATAACTTACTAATGATCTTCTTTGGCATGATTAAGGCTATATCTTGGGATTTCGACCTCTAAATCTTCATTCGTGACACGAGCTTGACAGCTTAAACGACTATGCGGTTCAACTCCCCAGGCTTTATCTAACATATCATCTTCTTGCTCATCGCTTGCTTCAAGCGAATCAAATCCCTTACGCACAATACAGTGGCATGTTGAACAAGCACATGACATTTCACAAGCATGCTCGATTTCAATATCATTGCGCAATGCCACTTCTAAAATGGATTCGCCTTCTTGGGCATCAACAGTTTTTCCATCTGGACAAAGGTCCGCATTCGGTAAAAAAGTAATTTTTGGCATAATAATCTCGTTAGTTAAATATCATCAACGTTATGGCCAGTTAACGCATGTCGAATTGACCTATCCATTCGCTTAGTTGCAAAACTTTGTGTTACTTTATCAACAATTTTAATTTGTTTTTCAATTGCATAACTGTCATTTGACTCACTTACAGCTTGTAATTGATGCTTAGCAATTAAAATATGTTTTAGTTCACTTTCATCTAATAAGTCAGCATCTTTATCTAAAGCACTTTGCAAGCTTTCAAGCACTCTGGCTGCCTCAACTTTTTGTTCAGCAAGTATTCGAATCTGTTTATCTTGCTGTGCGTAACTGATTGAATCTTGAATCATATCGGCAATTTCATTATCAGTCAGTCCATATGAAGGTTTTACTTGGATAGCAGCTTCAATACCCGTTGATTTTTCCATTGCTGTTACACTTAATAAACCATCAGCATCAACTTGGAAAGTCACCCTAATGTGCGCACCACCGGCAGGCATTGCTGGAATACCTTGCAGAGTAAAACGAGCCAAAGATCGACAATCAGCAACACTTTCACGTTCTCCTTGTAAAACATGAACCATCATCGCGGTTTGACCATCTTTAAAAGTTGTAAACTCTTGAGCTCTTGCACACGGAATTGTACTATTACGTGGAATAATTTTTTCGACCAATTCACCCATGATCTCAATGCCTAACGACAATGGGATCACATCAAGCAATAACATATCTGAATCGGGTTTATTGCCAACCAAAATATCGGCCTGAATAGCTGCACCAATAGCAACTACTTTATCAGGATCGATAGATATCAAGGGATTAGTTTTAAAATAATTCCCTACTAATTCTCGCACTAATGGCACACGAGTAGAGCCGCCAACCATAACAACTTCAACTACTTCATCCATATTAATCTCGGCATCTTTTAATGCACGGCGACAAACAGCTAAAGTGCGTTTAACCAATGGCTCAATTAATTGTTGAAATTGCTGGCGAGTAATAGTCAAAGATTGATTATCCAGAGAAAATACAGCTAAATCTTGCTCACTTAATAAAATCTTTATTTCGGTAGCTTGGCTACTGATTTTTTGATTAATATAAGGATCTATATTATTAGTTAATCCTAATTTCTCTTTTATATGGTCAACAAGTAGCCGATCAAAATCATCACCACCAAGAGCTGAGTCACCGCTAGTTGCTAGAACCTCAAAAACACCTTTATTTAAGCGTAAAATAGAAATATCAAAAGTACCGCCACCTAAATCATAAACAGCGATTATACCTTCCTTCCCTGAATCTAAACCGTACGCAATCGCAGCGGCTGTAGGTTCATTAAGTAGGCGCAATACATGCAAACCAGCTAATTTGGCAGCATCTTTTGTTGCTTGCCGTTGTGCATCATCAAAATAAGCTGGCACAGTAATAACCACACCATCAATTTCACCTTGTAAACTCTCTTTTGCTCGCTCAGCTAACGCTGTCAAAATTTCTGATGAAACTTGTATTGGATTTACTTGCTCATTAGGCAAATTTAATAAAGGAACACCATTTTCAGTTTGTGAAAAAGTATAAGGAAATTGTGATAAATCTATATCAGATAAACTTCGCCCCATTAATCTCTTAATAGAGCTAACTGTATTTTGCGGATCATTCACAGCATTATCTTTGGCATTTTTTCCAATCGTGATAACAAAGTTATCATCATGATCGATGCCATAATGCACAACGGATGGCAATAGCGGATTACCTTCTAAATCAGGCAATACCTCTGCTTGTCCACTTCGTACCGTTGCTACTAATGAATTAGTTGTACCAAGATCAATTCCTACAGCAAGGCGGCGCTGATGTGGTAGTGGAGTTTGTCCTGGTTCGCTGATCTGTAATAATACCATTTAATCTATCTCTATCGATATGTTACTTATCTTAAATTATAAATCAAATTGCTTTTCTTGTAACTTTTCGATTTGTTCAATCAATCTGGCAAGATAGCGAATTTTATAGATCTGATTAAGTGCTTTTGACCAATCTTGATTAGTAATAAATTGTAATAATTCGTTATAAACTATCTTTTGACAAGCAACAATCTCAGCATAAAAATCATCTAATAATTCAAAATTATCTTTACGTTCGATATCATCAAGTCTTTCACGTAAAACAAATTGCTCCATTAAAAAATCAGTATCATGAATAATACTTTGTTCAGTTGCTAAGTCAAAACCTTGTAGAGATAAAAAATACTCAGCGGCTTTAATTGGATTTTTTAACGTATGATAACCATCATTAATGATTGCTGACTTTTGAACAATTGCCACTTTATCAATATCGTTTCCAACAGCAAAATTATCTGGATGATATTGCTTTTGCAATTGCTGATAATGAGTTGTTAGTTGAGCGACATCCACAGGCAATTGAGCTGGCAAACTAAATAGCTCGAAGTAATTAACCATAATTATTGTGCCCAATTACACATTAAAGCTTTCGCCACAGCCACATTCGTGCTTCGTATTAGGATTATTAAACTTGAAACCTTCATTTAATCCTTCTTTAACAAAATCAAGTTCAGTACCATCAATATAAACTAAGCTTTTTTTATCCACGATAACTTTGACATGTTTATCTTCAAAGACACTATCATCATCATTAATCACATCGGC
The DNA here is from genome assembly GCF_001690335.1 of Gilliamella sp. Gris1-4. Classification (NCBI taxonomy): domain Bacteria; kingdom Pseudomonadati; phylum Pseudomonadota; class Gammaproteobacteria; order Orbales; family Orbaceae; genus Gilliamella; species Gilliamella sp. Gris1-4. The sequence goes on from NZ_LZHA01000050.1 coordinate 25,198, forward strand.
AAACTCTAAAACATAAGCCATACCAGAACAACCAGATGTTTTAACACCTAATCGTAACCCAACACCCTTTCCGCGATTAGCCAAAAAAGCTTGAACACGATCAGCTGCGCTATTAGTCAATGTGATTGCCATTAACGTTGTCCTTTTTTGGTTTTGTAGTCATCAATAGCAGCTTTAATTGCATCTTCCGCTAGAATTGAACAGTGAATTTTAACCGGAGGTAAAGCAAGTTCTTTAGCAATATCCGTATTTTTGATAGCTTCTGCTTCGTCTAATGATTTACCTTTTATCCATTCTGTAACCAAAGAACTTGATGCAATTGCACTACCACAACCATAAGTTTTAAACTTAGCATCTTCAATAATACCGTTGTCATTCACTTTTATTTGTAGACGCATCACATCGCCACACGCTGGTGCGCCAACCATACCACTACCAACATTAGGATCATTTTGATCAAACGAACCAACATTACGTGGGTTTTCGTAATGATCAACAACTTTTTCACTATATGCCATAATTTACTCCCAATTTTAATGTGCTGACCATTTAATCTTTGTTAAATCAACGCCATCTTTAAACATTTCCCAAAGAGGCGATAAATCCCTTAATTTCCCAATAGATTCTCTGATTAATTTAATGACATAATCAATTTCTTCTTCTGTGGTAAAACGACCAATAGAAAATCGAATTGAACTATGAGCCAGCTCATCATTAAGCCCTAATGCTCGTAATACATAAGACGGCTCTAAACTCGCAGATGTGCATGCAGAACCAGAGGAAACAGCTAAATCTTTTAAAGCCATCATCAACGATTCGCCTTCAATGTAAGCAAAACTCACATTTAAGATATTTGGCACACTGTGCTCCAAAGAACCATTTAAATAAACCTCTTCAATGTCTTTTAAACCATCCCATAAACGATTTTTTAAAGCCAATAAACGAGGCATTTCAGTAACCATCTCTTGTTTAGCTATATGATACGCTTCACCCATGCCCACAATTTGATGCACAGGTAAAGTACCAGAGCGCATGCCTCGTTCATGACCACCGCCATGTATTTGAGCTTCAATACGAACACGCGGTTTACGCCTTACATAAAGCCCACCAATACCTTTTGGCCCATAAATTTTATGACCAGAAAATGACATTAAATCAACTTTTAAGTTAGCTACATCAATTGGTAATTTACCAACAGACTGGGTTGCATCAACATGAAAAACAATACCTCTTTCACGGCACATCTCACCAATTTTTTCGATGTCTTGTATTACACCCGTTTCATTGTTGACATGCATAATTGATACAACGGTTGTATCACTACGCATAGCCGTTGCAAGTTTATCAAGATCAAGGATCCCATCGGATTCTGGCGTTAAATAAGTTACTTCATAACCTTCTCGCTCAAGTTGGCGACAAGTATCAAGCACAGCCTTGTGCTCAGTTTTACAAGTAATAATGTGCTTACCTTTGGCTTGATTAAAATGAGCGGCACCTTTAATTGCTAAATTATCAGCTTCAGTTGCCCCTGACGTAAAGACAATTTCGCGTGAATCAGCACCAATAAGATCGGCAATTTGATTACGGGCAATATCAACGGCTTCTTCAGCTTGCCAGCCAAATTTATGGGAACGAGATGCTGGATTACCAAATATACCGTCTGGCGTTAAATACTGCATCATTTTTTCTGCAACTCTAGGATCTACAGGCGTTGTCGCTGCATAATCCATATAAATAGGTAGTTTCATTAATTACTCCCAATGAAAAATTCTGTATTCTATTTTTATTAATTAATTTGAACGTGATGTATATTACTTTGTCGACTAGCAACAGCTTTAACTTCTTTATTATTGACCAATTCACTCAATGTAATGCTAGTTAAAAAGTCCTCAATTCGTTCACTTAAATCATTCCACAGTGTATGGGTTAAGCACCTAACACCACCTTGGCATCCATCTTGCCCGTGACATTTTGTCGCATGTACTGTTTCATCGACCGCTTTAACAATTGAACTAATAGCAATTTGATCCATAGAACGACTCAGTATATAACCGCCACCAGGGCCTCTAACACTGCGCACCAAACCATTTTTTCGTAACCGAGCAAACAATTGTTCAAGATAAGAAAGTGAAATTTCTTGACGTTCTGAAATATCAGCTAGTGATACCGGTCCTGAATCTGCATGTAAAGCAACATCAAGCATTGCTGTCACCGCGTATCGCCCTTTTGATGTCAGTTTCATTGAGCATTCCTTTATATGTGTGTATGCTTATTGTATATATCCTTTCTATTTAGTCAAGTATTTAGTTGAGTATTTTAGTGGGAATTAAGCTATGGCTCTTATCGACGAATCATAGCTTAATATGCTAATCTAATAAGCTAAATTCACATGGGAGTTAAAGGATGAAATTACTATTACGTTATTTTTTGATAATTAGCCTATTGTCCACAGGTAACATTTACGCAGATAGTTCTCTAAAAGGACGAGAAAATTATCAAAAATGGCTTAATTCATATCAATCACTTAACTTTGAAGAACAGCAAACATTGCTCTCTACCATAAAAGATTACCCATTATATCCTTATGCTGCTGTACAGTTTTTTCAGAGTAATATTAAAATCGTTTCACCACAAATGGTAAGCAATTTTGTCAATCAATATAATGATTTTCCGCTAACAGCTTCATTGACACAATCTTATTTAACCGAATTAAGCAATCGCCAAGATTGGAATTCCATCATTTCATTCCCAAAAGATAACTCCATACTATCTAATTGTCGTTATCAATATGCATTACTACAACAAGGAAATAACGAGGTTGCTTTTAGCACTGTTGAATCACTTTGGATGACAGGCAAAGAACTTCCTTCTGCATGCGATCCATTACTCGACGCTTGGGCTCAAGCAGGTAAACGGACAGCTAATTTAATACTATTGCGTATCGAACTTGCTATTGAAACAAATAATTTAAAATTAGCCAAGCATCTAGCTAACTTACTTGATGACAACTACAAAACAACCAAAATCAATTTACTAGCAGTTCTTAATAATCCTAAAAAATTAGAAGATTTTTCAAAAAATATTAAAGCTAGCTCTTTCACTAAAAAAATTGTATTAGCATCATACCCTCGCTTAGTAAAAGCTGATATGAATTTAGCTGCAACATTATTACCAAAATTAGTTAAACAGCAGACGTTAAACAAAACAGAACAAGTAGCATTACAAAAAAGTTTGGCTAACAGTTACTTCAAAGATTCTGCAACTGACGAACAAATAAAATGGCGCGATAACTATATAGCGAAATATCATGATACAACTTTAGTTGAAAAGCGTATCCGCCTTGCTATTGATGACTATAACTTCTCAGACATCGCTTATTGGATAGCACAACTATCGCCAGAAGATCAACAAAAAGAAGACTGGCAATATTGGCAAGCTAGAGTTTTATTAAATAATAATAAGAAAAGTGAAGCTAACAAAATTTTGCAAACACTCACAACCAAACGTGGGTTTTATGGCATGATAAGTGCACAAACACTTAATCAACCTTATTCAATCAATAACCAATCTCCAAAGATTACACAATCAGAAATATCAACGTTAAAAAACAAATACAATAATCAACCTTATGTAAAAAGAATTAACGAATTACGTTATTTGGGAATGCTACCAGAATCAAATTACGAATGGCGATATATGCTAAATAATCAAAAAAACAAAAATGAATACTTACCATTAGCTCAATATGCTTTACAAAAAGGGTGGGGTGATCTTAGTATTCAAGCAACCATTGCTGGCAAACTTTGGGATAACTGGACAGAACGTTTACCTATTATGTACAAAGATTTATATAACAATGCATTAAAAGATAAAGCTATTGGGTTATCTTATGCTTTAGCTATTTCTCGTCAAGAAAGTGCACTTGATACTACTTCCAAATCACCTGTCGGCGCCAGTGGGTTAATGCAATTAATGCCAGCCACAGCAAAAGAAACAGCTAAAAATGTTAATTCAGTAACTTATATTTCATCAGCACAATTATTTGATCCTCAAACAAATATACAGTTAGGCACTACCTATTTAAACACTGCTTATCTACAAAATGATAAAAATCGTATATTATCTTCAGCCTCTTATAATGCTGGTCCAAATAATGTTAAGCGCTGGCTAAAAAAGAGTAACGGAAAACTTGATGCAGTAGCATTTATCGATAGTATACCGTTTACTGAAACACGTAATTACGTCAAAAACGTATTGGTATATGATTATATTTATCAAGTAATCTTAGGACAAAAAAATGTCAATTTTCTTAGTTCAAATGAATTTAATAAACAATATTAATGGTGATTATAATGAAAACTAACGAATGGAAACAAACAGTTGAATTATTACACCAAGCATTTAACGATGGTTATTCACTGGATATATTAAAATTACTAATGACAGCCGATGAGCGAGACGCTTTAATTACTCGAGTTAAAATCGTACATTCATTACTTGATGGTTCAATCAATCAACGCCAACTTAAAGAGCAACTAAAAATTGGTATTGCAACAGTAACAAGAGGATCTAATAGCCTAAAAGAAGCAACTCCAGAATTTAAAAAATGGTTAGAAAAGGTTTTATTAAACTAGAATAATTAAATGATTTAGTCAATATCTAATAGCAGATTTTTATATCATATTATAACTATGATTAACTATAAACTTGATTGGATATTGACGTCACTATCAGCAACAACCGGCACACAATAATCACACTCCATATGCTTAATATCCTTAAACGATTCGACAGAGTCATCACGAAGATTATGATGAATCTCAATTACACAACTAGAGCAACGTAAGCGTACCTTTAATGCTGGCATAGCAGCTAAATGCACTTGTGAAATAAAATCGCCAAACTCATCAGGAGACCCAATATATCTAAAGCAAAGATACAATCCTCCTTCATTAACTATCTGCTCAATATGCTCTAAATTATTATTCTGATCTAAAGCAATTGTATAAAAAAGCTCTTGTTCATTAGCATTATCTTTGCTTTTCAATATACGGCTAAAAGCATAAATTTTATCGGGCAAGTTTTCACATGTATTGCCACAACGAGATATATAATTATGAAAAAATTGCGATCTTAGTTTATTTTCTTCATCTAATAATTGACTCAAATTGCAATTATTTTTAAAGGTGATACCCCAAAACGTTTTTTGAGGCATATTAACAAATTTTGGCTCAGGCAATGAAAACCGGTTTTTATTAAGCTCAATAGCAGGAGTTAATCCTGTAGGATCCCAAATATCTCCTCGTCGGTAACTTGCTGGGGTTTCATTGAATTGCTTTTTAAAAGAGCGAGTAAATGTTTGTTGAGAATCAAAACGATATTGCATCGCAATATCTAAAATAGGTTTACTTGTCATGCGTAAAGCAAGCGCGGCATAAGTTAAACGACGATGTCGAATATAAGTACCAAGAACTTGACCAGTTACCTCTTTAAACATACGTTGTAAATGCCACTTTGAATAACCTGATTTTTGTGCAACATGATCAATAGATAATGGTTGTTCCAAATTTTTTTCAATCCAAACGATAAGATCTGAAATAATACTAACTTGATTCATAAAACCCCATCAGAATGTCAAATGGCAAACGTCATCCGATTATGACTCAATCCCAGCAATAAGCAAGATTTAAATAAAAATTATTTTCTGCCATTATTAGCAAAAAGAATGAGCTCCAGCTTGGTGTTCAGTAATATCTTTTACACCGGCGAGTTCAGGAAACTCTGCCATTAATTGTTTCTCAATACCTTCTTTCAAAGTATAATCGACCATTGAACAACCATTACACCCCCCACCAAATTGTAAAACAACATAATTATCTTCGGTTAACTCCACTAAACTAACATGCCCACCATGGCTAGCTAATTGCGGATTGACCTGTGCTTGAATTGCGTAATTAACACGCTCAATAAGAGGTGCATCATCAGCTACTTTTTTCATTTTTGAATTTGGTGCTTTTAATGTTAACTGCGAACCTAATTCATCAGTCACATAATCAATGACAGCTTCTTCTAAAAATGGCGCACTAATTTCATCAATATAAACTGAAAAATCAGCATACCGTTCTTCTATATCGCTATCTTCTATAGTATCAGCAGGGCAATACGAAACACCGCATTCCGCACTTGGAGTACCAGGGTTAATAACAAATACTCGAATTTGTGTTCCATCGGGTTGATTAGCAAGCAATTTTTTAAAGTGCTGTTGAGCTGATTCAGAAATAGTGATAATAGACATAACCCCTCACTTTAATGTAATTAGGTAATAAACAAACCTAACATCATTTATAATATATTGATAATAATAGTTGACTAACTTTCTTGGTTATTATAGGGGTTGTTTAGGATTTTACAATACTGTACGGCATAAACAAACAACATAAACACTCGTTGCTCCACAATTTTTTAGTTGCTGACTAATTGCATTAATCGTATTACCTGTTGTAACGATATCATCAATAAGCATTACCGATTTATGTGAAAGATTTTGATGGCACATAAAAAGCTTTTCAACATTAGCGATTCGATCTGTAAGAGATAAATTTTTTTGATCTTGCGCATTTGACCTTCGAGATAACAAATAAGGATAAAATTCACGATTTAACCATCTAGCAATCGGTTTTGCCAATAACTCAGCTTGATTAAAACCACGAGACCAATAACGAAAATGATGTAATGGCACACAAGTGACCAAATCAGGCTTAATTAACGCATCGATTTCTCGCCGTTGATACCAAGCCAAAAACATCAATCTTGCTAATGTAGTACTCAATTCAATTTTGTTGTAGAACTTTAGATGATGAATCAATTTTTTTAAAGGATTAACATACTCAGAAACAGCAATAAGCTCATCCCAATAAGGTTTCTTTGCGCGGCACCGATAACATATATCAGTCGATAAAGAGTGTGGTAAACAGCATTGATGGCAGACCTTATTAAATTTAGGTATATTTTCAACGCATTGGCTACAAATACCATGATGAGATAAAAATAAAGGCATATCACACAAAATACATCGCATAACATAATAAATTTTTTTGTAAAAAAGTTTCCGATAACAATATGTTTAAGTATAAAAATGGTTCAGTATAAAAAGGTAGCAATAAAAAACCATTTTTTATCACCTATAACTTCTTAGTGTATAAAATTAAGTTAACATCAATAAAATAGACCAATCCGTTTTGTAATTGCATATAATTAAATAGTTATACGATATACAGCACAAAAAATTATCTGGTTTTGCATAATTGCTATTTAAATTAGCTTAATATTCGGTATAATCAGCCAATCCAAATGGAAGGAGGTTTTATTATATGAAAAAAATCAAACTATTAATTTTAACATTATTACTAACAATTTTTTCAACTGTCGTCTCAGCTACTCCTCAAGTCTTATTACAAACCAGTATGGGTGATATTGAGATTGAACTAGACAGCGAACATGCGCCAATTACCACTAAAAACTTTCTTGATTATGTTAACAGTGGTTTTTATGAAAATTTAACTTTCCACCGCGTAATTCCTGGATTTATGATTCAAGGCGGTGGCGCTGATGATCAACTAAAATTCAAAGACAATAACCCACCAATTAAAAATGAAGCAGACAATGGATTAAAAAATGATCGTGGCACCATTGCAATGGCAAGAACAAGTGAAATAAACAGCGCAACCAGTCAATTTTTTATCAACGTAGTAAACAATGATTTCCTTAATTACAAATCACCTGAACAATATGGTTATGCTGTATTTGGTAAAGTAACTAAAGGGATGGATATAGTTGATAAAATTGTTAGTGTCCCAACTAAACGCGTGGGACCACATCAAAATGTGCCGGTTGAGCCTATTTACATCAAAAAAGCAATTGTTATTAAAAATGATTAAAATTGCACTTTATTAACAAAAAACCACTTTTAAAAAGTGGTTTTTTGTTTTATTTAAGCTGACTAAGTAAATTAGCAATTGTCCTCACACCAATACCTGTTGCCCCTGTTGCCCATAAAGCTGTGGCACTTTTACGGAATGTTGCAGAACAATCAATATGTAACCAATTTTTTTGATAATTTTTAATAAAATGCGATAAGAAAGCCGCAGCAGTACTTGCCCCTGCAGTATTAGGTATACCTGAATTTGCTATATCAGCAAATGATGATGGAAATTGCGAACGGTGAAACTCGGCTAATGGTAATCGCCAAAAAGCTTCATGCTCAATATCGCTACTAGCTAACAATTGGCTAGCAAAGTTATCATCAAACGAAAGTAATGACTGATAATCATTCCCCACCGCAATCTTAGCCGCTCCAGTCAGTGTTGCACAATCAATAATATAATGAGGCTGATCATTATCAGCACAAATTAAACCATCAGCCAAAACTAGTCGCCCTTCTGCATCAGTGTTATCAACTTCAACCGTTTTACCGTTACGGTAATGAATAATATCGCCTAACTTAAACGCATTGCCACTCACTAAATTATCCGCACAACATAGATAAAGCTTAATACGTTGATTTAAACCGCGCGCAATGGCTAATGCTAATGCACTTGTTACTAACGCAGCCCCACCCATATCTGAGCGCATTGACTCCATAAAATTACTTGGTTTTAAACTATATCCTCCTGAATCAAAGGTAATACCTTTACCAACTAAACAGGCTGTTATCGGTGAATTAGGGTTTTGGGTTGGGTTATAATCTAGTTCAAGCAAAGCCGCTGGCCGATCCGAACCTTTTCCAACCGTATAAATGCCCATATAACCTTGCTCTCTTAAAGCTTCACCTGAAATGATGTTGTAAGTCACAGCTGATGAGTAAGTGCTAATTAACTTAGCTGCTCGTGTGGCTAACTCAACAGGACTTAATGTTTCAGCTTGTTCATTAATAATATCCCGACACCAATCAATAATTTCTATACGATGTTTCAATTCTTGTTTGTCTTTGGTGTTGAGTTCTGACCAAGTTACTTTTGTACTTTTTTTGGCATTACGATAGCCTAACCAAAAATGCCAACAAGCTTCGATATCCCAATTTTCACCGCTTAGTTTAACCGAATTTATTCCTTGGTTATCTAACTTTCGACCTGCACGTTGAATCGCCCCTAAGCGATGTTCCGGTTTATAATGAATAGTAATCGCCTCGTTAGAAAAACTCAGCAATGCATCTTTTCCCCACTGTTTTGGTGCAGGTTTATCAGTTAGTAAAACAGATAACATCGACATAGTAAAAACCTCAAAAAATTGATAAACAACATAACAATGAATTAATTCTAATCAGAAACATGTTAATATAGCAAGTAAAGTTAAAAATAAATAAGGATGGGTTATGGCATCAGTTGTACCGATAAAAAATGGGATTAATTTTCGTGATTTAGGTGGAATCAAAACAATTGATGGACGTCAAATTCGATCTGGCCTACTATACCGCTCAGGCGCATTCTCGCTTATTACACAACAAGAGCAATCTTTTTTAGCTAATCAGCTAAATCTGCACTACGTTTTAGACTATCGCGATCCTGATGAAATTAAGCGAAATCCAGATAAATTATGGCAAAATACTCATTATATTAATGTACCAGCTAATCCGTTAAGTAATACGATCACCGCAAGTTTAACAAGTGATCTAGGCAATGCTCACCAAACACTTAAAAAAAATGCTCCATTTGATTTTATGATTAAGCTTTACCAGCTACTACCATTTAATAACACAGCATATCAAAAACTTTCCTCAATCCTACTAAACTCACAAGGTAGACCATTGGTACAACATTGTGCTGTTGGTAAAGATCGTACAGGTGTTGGCGTTGCATTAACATTGTTTGCTTTGGGTGTTAGTGAAGAAACTGTCATGCAAGATTATTTACTAACAGAACAGCTATTGTCAGATTATCGTGAAAATATATTAAGCCAATATCAACATAAAATGACGCCTGATGAGTTTGAAAAACGCAAATTAATTTTTGCCGCCAAAAAAGAGTATCTAACTGCGGCACTGAATGCAATTAAAACGCGTCACGGTACAATTGACAATTGGTTATCACAGGAATATCAATTAAACGAAACTAATAGGAAAAGAATTCAAGATATCTATCTCGTTTAATAAATAACAAACCATTATCGTGTCATAATAGATAATGGAAAAACATTATATTAAGGCAACAAAATTAATTTAGAGATCGGTTGGTTGCTGTTCACCGACAGATGAACATTATCCACTTGACGATATTGATAATAAAATTCTTGTGCAAAAGGTGCCATAATCATCTGCTGTTTTAAATCGACGTTAACCGATTTTATTTGCCAAACACCTTTAGCATAAAGCTTTAATGCAGACTCTTTTAATGTCCATAGTTGCCAAAAGGCTCTTAATGTATCATCTTGTTTAGTCATCCATTGATATTCGTCATCAGCAAAAAAATTTTTAGCTACTTTCAAATAATTTTTTCGTGGACGTGCTACTTCGATATCTAAACCAACCTTACCAACTAAAGAAATCGCAACTGCTACCCAATCTTGGCTATGACTAATATTAAAATCTGGTAAGTGTGGCTCTAAAAAAGAGGGACGACCATTATCTCCAACCTTAATAACAGGTAACATCGAAATATCACAGTATTGTTTAAGCAAATGAGCCAAAATTGATCGGCAAACTAAAAACTGTTTTTTACGTTGGCCACTTAAATTATTCGCTTCATCAAGAAGCGTTTGAGGCAACAGTGAAAAATCAATGTCAGCATCCTTAAGACAAGCAAGTTGAACAATTAGCATAATTGGCAAGAAAATATTAATAAAATTTATTTTTTACTATTTTAACAGCATGCTATGCTAACTGTTATCAAAATTAATAAAAATATCAACCTTAATAAATAGTAGCAAGGGTGTATCATTATGTCATTACCAACAAAATTAGTTCATGCAGGACGTAAAAAGCGTTATACACAAGGCGCTGTTAATTCGGTTATTCAACGTGCATCATCATTGGTTTTTGATTCAATTGAAACAAAAAAAGAAGCAACCAAAAACCGTGCTAATGGTGCATTATTTTATGGACGCCGTGGTACATTAACTCATTTTGCGCTACAAGATGCGATGGTTGAAATCGAAGGTGGAGCTGGTTGCTATCTATACCCTTGTGGCGCAGCTGCCGTCGCTAATGCTATTTTAGCTTTTGTTCAAGCTGGCGATCATATATTAGTGTCTGAAGCCGCTTACGAACCTACTCAAGAATTTTGTCAGCAAATTTTAAAAAATTTTGGTGTTGAAACAGATTACTTTACGCCATTAGTGGGTCACAATATTACAAATCAAATTAAACCCAATACCAAAGTCGTATTTTTAGAATCACCAAGTTCCATTACGATGGAAATTCATGATATTCCTTCAATGGTTAAAGCAATTCGCAGCGCCAATCCAGAAATTATTATTATGATCGATAATACATGGAGCGCCGGCGTATTATTTAAAGCATTAGATCATGATATTGATATCTCAATACAAGCAGGTACTAAATACCTAATCGGTCATTCTGATGCCATGATAGGCACCGCTGTTGCTAACCAGCGTTGTTGGGAAAAATTACGCGAACGTTCTTACTTAATGGGACAAATGTGCGATGCTGATACCGCTTATATAGCCGCACGAGGATTGCGAACATTAGCAATACGATTAAAGCAACACCACGAAAATGGCATAAAAGTAGCAAAATGGTTAGCTCACCATCCTAAAGTTGCTACCGTCAATCACCCAGCATTAGAAAGTTGTAAGGGGCATGAATTTTTTAAACGTGATTTTTCAGGTGCAAGTGGATTATTTTCTTTTGTACTCAAAGATCGATTAACTGACGAGCAATTATCTGATTTTATTGACAACTTAACTTATTTCTCAATGGCTTATTCATGGGGGGGGTTTGAATCATTAATTTTAGCTAATCAACCCGAAGAACTAGCAAAAATTAGACCTGTATCTGGTATTAATTTTAAAGGAACTTTAATTCGTCTTCATATAGGGCTTGAAGATCCCGATGATTTAATTGCCGATCTTGCTACTGGTTTAGACAGAATCAAGCTATAAAAAATAAATCTATATAAAGCCAATGCATTACGAATGTTTAGTTTAGCATAATTAAGTAAAAGATGAATAATCATAGCCAAATCACGTGTGACGAAATAATAAAACAAACAGTTTTTCATAATATAAAACACCACAAAGCGTTACTGGTTGCATATAGTGGTGGTGTTGACTCAACGGTATTAATGCATGTGCTTGTTAAGCTTAAAAAACAATTGTTACCAAATTTAGAACTAAGAGCGATCTATATTCATCATGGTTTGAGTAGCAATGCTGACAACTGGGCAACGCATTGCAGGCAACAATGCCAAACATGGCAAGTTCCAATAATTATTGAAAAAGTCAGACTTGATCCCATAGCGGGTAATATTGAAGAGCAAGCTAGAAATGCACGTTACCAAGCTATATATCATCATCTAAAAGATGATGAAACGTTATGTACAGCTCAACATCTTGATGATCAATGTGAAACTTTCTTCTTGGCATTGAAACGTGGTAGTGGACCTGCGGGATTGTCCGCAATGCCAAGGGAAAATCAACAACATCTTCGACCTTTATTAACAATATCACGATCACAAATTGAAACCTATGCGAATAAACATCAACTCAATTGGATAGAAGATGAAAGCAACCAAGATGATCACTACGACCGTAATTTTTTACGCTTAAAAGTCTTACCAATTCTTAATCAACGCTGGCCACATTTTTCGCAAATGGTTGCACGCAGTACGGAATTATGTCAACAACAAGAAACGTTAATTAATGAGTTATTATTGGTAGAATTTAAGCAAGTTATCACCGAACAAAATCAACTGGCTATTGCACCATTAATGGACTATTCCGAGTATAAACGAAATGCAATTTTACGCATGTGGTTTAAACACAATCATATTAATATGCCAACACGCCAACAAATAACATTAATTTGGCAAACCGTTGCATTAGCAAAAGAAGATGCTAATCCGAAATTTATCTTTAATAACCAACAAGTTCGCCGTTATCAAAATCAACTTTATTTGTTAGCATTATATCAAGATATTGAACAGCAAATCCTAAACTGGGATTTAGCGTTGCCATTAACACTTCCAGATAATGTTGGCGAATTACAAGTTAATTATCAAACTGATTTATGTTGCCGCTTACCACAAGCAGATGAAAAAATCACCGTTAGATTCCATGCTCAAGGAAAATTTCAAATTGTTAATCGCCATGGTTCACGATCAATAAAAAAACTATGGCAAGAGCATAATATTCCACCATGGATGCGAATTCGAATCCCTCTAATTTACTACAACGAACAACTGATTTGCGCAGTTGGCGTATTTGTGACAGAACAAGGAAAAGGAACACAAGTCGGTTTTACTCTTGCGGAATAATAATTCATCGATTTAATGTATTAAATGCTATGGTTTATTTTTTATCTGTTAGTTTAAAAAATAACAACCTATTGATTTATATACCTAGCATAGGTAGAATTAAGTTTTAAATATCATATACATATTAGTTTACAATGAAAAAATTAACTTCCTTGAGCTACTGTCTTTTCCTTGTATTGCCATTAACAACAAAAGCCGTAGTTGTTAATGATGTTACAGGCATGACACCTATCGAAGTTACTGCAGTTATGCAACCAGAATCGACTCAACAGGTCTCTGAACTAGTTAAAAATACCTCTGGTCCAATTAGTATAGCTGGTGGCAAATACAGCATGGGTGGACAAACAGCAATAAGCAATGGAATTCAAATAGATACACAAAAACTCAACCATGTAATTGATTTCAACCCTGAGAAGAAACTTTTAACCATTGAAACAGGCGCAACTTGGCGTCAAGTACAGGAATTGATTGATCCCTACAATTTATCAGTAAAAATTATGCAAAGCTATGCCAATTTTAGTATTGGTGGTTCGCTTAGTGTAAATGTGCATGGGCGTTATATCGGAGAAGGCCCTATGATTTTATCTGTTGAGAAGTTCAAAATTGTCCTAGCTGATGGCGCTATTGTCGAAGCCAGTCCAAAAGAAAATCAAGATATATTTTATGGTGCTATCGGCGGTTATGGTGGATTAGGCGTGATTACAGAAGTCACTTTGCGACTTGTTGATAATGTTAAAGTAAAACGCATTAGCGATGTTATGCCAATTACCAAGTATTACCCATATTTTATGCAACAGATTCGCTCTGACAAAAGTGCCATATTTCACAACTCAGTAATTTACCCACCTGATTTTGAAGAAGTTCGTGCTGTGACTTTTAAAGAAACACAAGAACCATTAACTATTTTGGACAGATTACGCCCAACCGACCAATATTCGTTTGAGCAGGAACAAAAAATAAAAATTGTCGCCTCATCAAATTTAGGCAAGCATTTACGTAAATTGTATGATGATATAGATTATACAAAACAACCAGTAATGTGGCGTAATTATGAAGCCAGTTATGATGTGTCGAATTTACAGCCAATTAAAAGCAAAAATAAAAGTTTTGCTCTACAGGAGTATTTTATCCCTGTAGAGCGGTTTGAGGATTTTTACCCTGAATTAATTGCTATCCTAAAAAAACATCAGGCCAATGTGATTAATATTTCGATTCGTCATGCAAATCCTGATAGCGGTTCATTACTAGCATGGGCTAAAACCGAAGTGTTTGCTTTTGTTATTTATTATCAACAAGATACTGATGAACAAAGCAAAAAGAAAGTAGGAATCTGGACACGAGAATTAATCGATGCAGTATTAGCAAAGGGTGGAAGTTATTATTTACCGTATCAATTACATGCAACTGGTGAACAATTTCAGCGCGCATACCCACAAGCAGATCGCTTTTTTAAACTTAAAGCACTATTAGACCCAGAAAATAAATTTAATAACATGCTATTAGATCGATACCAACCTAAAATAATTCAGTAAACAAAATAAGGCATAATTATCTTGGTTATTATTACTATTGAACAATATTGGACGTACTTTTTTGATACTTTTTATACTCAAACACTATGTTACCTGAAACTTTTTAACAAGAATGTACGCTTATTTGTAGAATGAATTAAGTTAATTTGTCTTCTAATCAATATAAAGGAGGCTTTAAGCCTCCTTAATTCAAAACAAAAATCTTATATTATTGGTTTTCTGATTTTGCCTTCCAACGTTTAAGTAAAAGTGCATTGGTTACAACGCTAACACTACTTAACGCCATAGCGGCACCAGCTATCATTGGATTTAAAAATCCCAATGCCGCTAGCGGAATACCAATTAAATTATAGAAAAATGCCCAAAATAGATTTTGTTTAATTTTATTATAGGTTCGGCGAGAAATATCGATCGCATCAGCAATTAAAAACAGATTACCACGCATTAGAGTAATACTTGCTGCATGCATAGCCACATCGGTGCCTGTGCCCATAGCAATACCAATATCGGCAGCCGCCAAGGCTGGAGCATCATTAATACCATCTCCTACCATTGCCACTGTTTTATTACCAGTTATATCTTCACTTTTTTGTAGTTGATAAATATAGTTTGCTTTATCTTGCGGTAATACTTCAGCAATAACCTTATCTAAGCTTAACTGCTGCCCTACATAATTAGCTGCTTTCTGGTTATCACCAGTTAACATAACGGTTTTTACATTTAACTGATGTAATGCTTGAATAGCTTTTTCGGCTTCCCCCTTTATTACATCGGCAAAACCCAAGAGTGCTAATATCACCACATTACCTTCTGATTGCTGTTTCGCTAAAAATGAAATGGTATAACCTTTACTCGATAACTGATTAATTTTATCTTCCATACCAATAAAATGGGCATTTAATGATTTCATCCAACGCAAACTACCTAAATAATATTCGGTGTTATCAACGGTTGCCATCACTCCTGAACCAGCTACCGAAGTAATATTTTGAGCATAATGATACTCTTTAGCTTTACTTAAAATAGCTTTGGCAAGTGGATGCTCACTACCTGCTTGTAATGACGCTGCGAGCGATAAAATTTGATCGGGCGTCTCGCTACCCATAACATCCATTTCAACTAATTCTGGTTTACCAATGGTTAATGTGCCTGTTTTATCAAATGCAACCATATTAATATTATGCAGTGTTTCTAATACCTCGGCATCTTTAATTAAAATACCATGACGAGCAGCCACTCCTGTACCAACCATAATTGCTGTTGGTGTTGCTAAACCTAAAGCACAAGGGCAAGCAATCACTAACACAGCCACCGCATGCAGTAATGCTTGTTGCCAATCATGCGATATCACACCCCAAGCTAATAACGTAACAAGTGCAATCAATAAAATCACTGGCACAAAAATAGCGCTGATGCGATCAACAATTCGTTGGATTGGTGCTTTCTTAGCCTGAGCAGATTCAACCATTTCAATAATTTTGGATAAAGTAGAATCCGCTTGAATCGCTGTGGTTTTAACGATAAGTAACCCTTCGCCATTAATTGTACCGCCAGTAACAACATCATTAACGGTTTTATTTACAGGAAAGCTCTCACCGGTTAGCATTGATTCATCACTACTAGATGCACCTTCAATCACAACGCCATCAACTGGAATACGCTCTCCAGGCTTAATAATAACAATATCATCCAATTTAACTTGGTTAATGGGTAAACTTATTTCTTGATTATCACGCCTTACTAAAGCAACATCAGGGCGTAGCGCAGACAGGGCTTCAATTGCTTGTGTGGTTTGATGTTTAGCTCTTGATTCTAACCACTTACCAAGCAAAATTAAGGTAATAATAATAACTGAAGATTCAAAATAAAGGTGCTCATCATTGCCTATGATAAGCTGATAAACTGATAACCCATATGCCGCACTAGTACCAATGGCCACTAATAAATCCATATTACCCGACAACGCTTTAGCCGCATTAAAACCACTTCGATAAAATTTAGCGCCAAGTCCAAATTGCACAATAGATGCAATAACCAGTTGTAACCAAGCTGGCATCATCACATGAAACCCAAAAGGCTCTAATAACATAGGTAACACAAAAGGAATGGCCAAAATAACAGAAATCACAATCGGCCAAATAGATGCTTGTTTGTTAACTTTCTTTGCACCTGATTGTTGATCTGAAATTTTAATAGCACGATAGCCCGCTTTATCAACTGCAGACATTAATGCTTCAAGTTTAACATGAGTATCTGCATTAATAGTTGCTTTCTCAGTTGCCAGATTAACACTGACATCAATTACACCATCAACTTTTTTAATTGCTTTTTCTACACGACTAACACAAGAGGCACAACTCATTCCTTCAATATTAAGATCATATTGTATTGTCTTCATAAAATGCAGCCTTAATTTTTATACGATTATTGATTAGTATATACTCAAAATTGATAACAATGCAGAAAAATACTAGACAGATCGCAAGAATTTAACTTGCGATCAAAATAAGAGGAAATAAAAAAGGTAACGTTAGTTACGTAATTTTTCGGGCCACTCGTTTTGAGTAGAAACTAATAAATCCTTAACAATTCTAGGATTACCCGCAACAACATTGCCCGAAACCATATAATTATTGCCACCTGCAAAATCGGTAATAACGCCACCTGCTTCACGCAAAATCAACTCACCACCAGCAATATCCCATGGTTTTAAGCCAATTTCAAAAAAGCCATCTAAACGACCTGCGGCAACATAGGCAAGATCTAAAGCGGCAGAACCAGTGCGACGAAAATCGCCACATCTAACAAATAATTTTTGTAACACGCCAAAATAACTATCGCTATATTGTTTAGCTTTAAACGGAAAAGCCATTGCTAGCACGCTACCGTCTAAATCTTTCGCATTACTCACTCGAATACGATAACCATTAAGTTGGGCGCCTTTACCACGAGCCGCTGTAAACAGCTCATTACTCATTGGATTATAAACAACGGCAATTTCGGTTTTACCTTTAACCCGAGCTGCGATAGACACTGCAAAATGAGGGATATTTTTAATAAAATTGGTAGTACCATCAATTGGGTCAATTATCCACTGAGTATCGGCATCATTACCTTTAGCTAAGCCGCTTTCTTCGGCAATGATAGTATGGTCAGGATAAGCTTTTTTAATTGTTTCAATAATCAAAGCTTCAGCCGCACGATCGGCATTAGTGGCAAAATCATTAGCGCCTTTGGTTTCGATTTCGATTGAACTAGGATTTTCATAAGCCTTGATGGCTACATTACCTGCTTTACGAGCAGCACGAATAGCAATATTCAGCATCGGATGCATAAATTTATTCCAATTGATGATGTTAAAGAACGGATTATATTAGTATGACATTTGTCGTACTAAAAACTATTGCATAGTATAAAGGTTTTGTGGCTTTATTGCCAGTGTGTGGAGGGGTGTTTTTTGGTTAAAAAATAGTTGAAAAAATTTTTAATAAAATCAATAGCCTACCGAAGCGATTTTTTATCAAAATAATGTCTTTTTTGTTGTGGATAAAATGGGTTGGGTGAGGTGGTTTCGGACGTTTGGGCTTTTTGTGAATAAAATAGCTATCGTGCCCACGTCCGAGTCAGGGAATTAAAGCGAATTCCCTAACAACCCTCGCTTTGGCTGCAGAATGTGGCCTTCGGCTGCCCCGACGCCGGCGCTCGGTCTTAACGCACCGGCTATGATTCGCTCCCAGCGAAGCATAGCCTCGCCAAACATCCCTGTTTGGCGTGCTAACCTCACTCTGTTGTCGGCACATTCTGACGCCGGAATAAGACAAACAACATAACCATCTTTTTTGGGAAGATTGTTGTGTTTTTATAATTATTTTTTTGATTTTATTTAATTTTAAATTTTCGTTAAAAAAAAGGGTTTAGAGCGGTTAATTTGCTGTTATTAGGGCGCTGTTCGTGGTTTTGTTGGTTTGTTTTATGTTGGTGCTTTGCTTAGGTTGTGTAAGTGATTGATTTTGTTTGAAAACAGTAAAATAAAAAATTCAATAAAATCAATAGTCTATCGGAGCGATTTTTTGAGGTTTTTGCAGTGTTTTTTATAAAAAAGTGACTCATAAAAGCCACTCAAGGTTATGTTGTTGTCTTGTTACGGCGTCAGAATGTGCCGACAACAGAGTGAGGTTAGCACGCCAAACAGGGAAGTTTGGCGAGTTTGTGGTGCGTCGGGAACGCGTCCACAAACGGTGCGTTAAGACCGAGCGACGGCGGAGGCAAATTTGAACATCTGAGCATAGCGAAGATGGCCTCGTAGAGGCGAGTATCAGGATGATACGAGTATTGCCGTAGGCCACATTCTGTAGCCTTGCGAGGGGTTTTTAGGGGATTTCGCAAAAAATCCCCTAAATCGGACGTTGTCACTGTAGCTATTTTGTTCACCAAAGGTCAAAACGTCCGAAACCTTGCCGTACTAAAAATAGACCACCGCTTTAAAGCGCCACAGCGCAACCCTAAGGAAAACGCCCCAACTTACGCGGGGGCTTGATTCTTTGTTATATTGTCCTCTCAAGCACCATAACCACCCCCGCGCCCTAAGGATTAAGAACTAAACGCTAAAAGCTAAGGTGCGGTGCAAAGGCCATAGCGAGACTCGCTGGCACTGTAGCTGTCGACGTAGCCATCGTACGAGAAGACAGGGAACTGGTCGCTACCTGTTGCGTCGCTCGTCCAGTAGTCGTCGCGGACGAAGCCCGCATCAGCGTAGTAGTCCATGTTGCCCCACTCCGTGAAAAACCCAGCTCCTATGTGACGCTTGTAACCATTATTACTAGACGACGGCGTGGCTCCTACTGCACCTTGACACCAACTGCCTGCACCCCAACCAGAACAACTCGCATTGGTTAAATCCCTTACCCTAGCAAGACGATAACCCAAACTATTACACCATGCTGTTTGAGTAGAAGCGTTAGCTTCTTGAGCACCTCGATGGACGAACCACTGCCTCAACACAAATCCATAACGAACCTCATTACCATTACTATCCCTACCGACCAACTCAAACGTCTGTGGCAAAGATGGCACGCTAATGCGACCTGGACTACTTGAACTTATCTGACTACTATCAGCTTTAGGACCACTCAACGTTACCCGTGTTGTGCTTGAACCAACCCTACTCACCGTTGCCCTTATACTACCACTTGTGTTAACTGTCCAACGCAACTGACTTCCGTCAATACCACCTATATCCAAATCAAAATATAAGCCATCTGCACCTGTTGTTGGAAAGTTTAGGTCGTAAGATGATGGACTCGCTGACTGAACAAAAAAGCCCTTTGTTGGACTCCATATATTAGATGGACCTGCGTAGCGGGGGTTGTCCCTAGAATCAATGCCAGTTGTTCCACCCAACAACAAATTCGGCCTGACCGAACAAATAACCGGCTGTGACGGCAAAGTGATATAATAATCCGCTCTGCCTCCACTAAATGTACTACTATTGGGGACACCATACTGCGTAACTAAATTCCCCCCAGCACTACTTAAGGTTACCTTATAAGGCGCTTTACATAGATTTAATGTATCACCACGACTAACCGTAGTGCCATCTTTATCCTTTATTACTAACGATATACTCCCTGATGCCGTTACTTCCCCTGCTCCCTGTCCATCTCCATCATCATCTCCCCACTTCCCTTGGGTAATTAAATCATTGAGACTTATGCTATCTGAATCCAACGGCAATACCATATGAATATCATTAAATGTTATTCCAGCAGAAACCATTATCGGATTTGCCAAACTCGAAGTGTTTGTCGATGGCGTGATAACTCTACCATTCGGCAACTCTATTGCCAAAAAGCTGTCTGTATCCGTTGCCTTTGTCTGCCCACCATCAAATGTTAAATACGGCGCACTACCGTGAATAGTATTGGTTGTATTTACCATTAACGCCTCTGTTCCCTGCGTATATGACAATAACAACAATGGTGCAAAGAATAATGCCGATTTAAATAATAATGGCGGTTTGGATTGTAATGGCGGTTTTAATAACCACTTGGATATCGACGATAATTTTGCCGAAAATATGGCCGAAGATGTTATCGAAGAATCCGCCGACGGCATCGCCAGTAAAGACCCCGATGACGGCGTCGATTCCGCTACGCGAAATGACTTCGATGATGAAAATAACTGTGGCGCCCTATTTTGGCCACCTTGCGAATCAATAAGATTTAGGGCATAGGTTTGGCAGGCCAGATGCCAGATGCCAGATGCCAACCATGGTAATGCATTTTTATTTCCTTGTCAAGTAATTTCTTGTTTTTTCTGAACTTTTATATCCGTTCACTTAATTAATGAGCGATTCCTTGCCTGTATAAGCTTAAAAATTATAACTTGGTGATAAATAATCCGCCACTTTTTTTGTTAATTTATTGTAAAGAATTGTTAGCGGTGAGTGTGGGGGGGAGTGGCGTTTTTTACGGGTGGAGGTAGCGGTTGGGTGGTTTTTGGGACTGGTGGAGTAGGTGCTTTTTAAAGGCCTAAAATCTCTCCGGTATAGTATTGATTTTGTTGAAGTTTTTTGTTTTTGGTTAAAATCATATCGTTATAAGATTATAGCTATTTTTAGCACGATTAAATTTGAGGTGTTTTGGGCTTTTGTGAAAGAGTATAATCCTTGTTAAAAACTTTCACATAAATTTGTGTTTATGTAAGAAAATAATCTAGATCCCCTCAAGAATGTTTAAAAATGTGGCGTTTAAGCTAAATAGGTATTGCTTTATTATTTTATTGCTATAATATAGCCACTTCTTTGACGCGGGGTGGAGCAGCTTGGTAGCTCGTCGGGCTCATAACCCGAAGGTCGTTGGTTCAAATCCAGCCCCCGCAACCAATTTTAGCTAGTCCGTAACAACTCCATAGTACTCCAAACATCACACTTTATCTTTAT
>NZ_LZHA01000051.1:0-4877 GCF_001690335.1 Gilliamella sp. Gris1-4
GCCTGTACTATGTTGATGAGCCCTGATAATCGAGCCATCTAGGAACACCCATTCAAAATCCGCTAGTTGTGATAAATGTTTGAAAATATCAACTAATATTCCTTTTTTAGACCACAAATTAAATCATCTATAGACGGTGCTCCATTCACCAAATTCTTCTGGCAAATCTCGCCAAGGAATACCGGTTCTCATTCGGAAAAGGCTCCCTTCAAACGTCATCTCAGCTCGGATTTATTATAAACTCGGCCGGTATTTTTCATTATTTGTAGTAGCTTTTCCCACCGTTTATCTGTTAGCATTGTTATTGGCATGATGAGTCGAGTTATGGTTGTTTTTGGCTGAATTATTATAACTTACATCATGCCGGCTAAAAAATAATCACGAAAGATCAACACGCCCTAGCAACATGCTAGCTTTTTTTTTACATAAGATATTCTGTATAAAATACTGTTAATGGAGTTTGAAAGATTAAAATGATAGAAGAAAAAGTATATTTACCTAAGGAACTCAGTTGGTTATCTTTCAATCAACGAGTTTTACAAGAAGCTGCTGATAAAAGTAATCCGCTTATAGAAAGAATACATTTTTTAGGTATATACTCAAGTAATCTTGATGAATTTTATAAAGTACAGTTTGCCAATTTAAAAAAATATGTGCTTATTGAACAAGAACAAGTCAACTCATCTTCTAACTCTAAAAACCTATTACGTCAAGTAAACCAAAAAGTTATTCAACTAGAATTGCAGTTTGACCAACTTTATAATGAACTATTATTAGAAATGGCGAGAAATCAAATCTTTTTGATTAATGAAAGACAACTTTCAACTTACCAAGAAACTTGGATAAAAAATTTTTATAAACAAAATCTTAGGCAATACATCACCCCTATCTTACTCGATAGTCATACCGAACTTATTCAATTTTTGAAAGATGATCATGCCTATTTAGCTGTAGAAATTATTTGTGAAGATAAAACCAATTATGCGTTACTTGAGTTACCGACAGATAATATTTCTCGTTTTGTGTTATTACCGTCAGAAATTTCAACTAAAAATAAATCGATCATTTTTTTGGATAACATATTACGTTACTGTTTACCCGATATTTTTAAGGTTTTTTTTGATGCCAAAGAATTAAATGCCTATTCAATTAATATTAATAGAGATGCTGAATACGAATTAAATACGGAGTTAGACAGTTTGCTTGAACTTATGTCACAAGGTCTAAAACAACGTTTGACTGCACAGCCTGTTCGTTTTACTTACCAAAAAGATATGCCCAAAGCATTATTTGAGTTATTGATCAATAAATTGTTATTAACTGAGCAAGATGCAATGCCAAGTGGACGCTATCCTAATTTTAAAGATCTTGTAAAATTTCCTGACTTTGGACAAAAAAGGCTGTTAAATAAAAAAATTCCTAGTCTAAGTTATAATCGATTTAAACAATTTCGTAATTCGTTTGATGCGATTAAAGATCGAGATGTATTGCTTTATTATCCTTACTACTCTTTTGGACATGTATTAGAAATTATGCGCCAAGCTTCGTTTGATCCATCTGTTACACATATTCGCATGAATATCTATCGCGTCGCAAAAGATTCCCGTTTTATTCACGCTGCAATTAATGCTGCCAATAATGGTAAAAAGGTCACTGTAGTTGTTGAATTACAGGCAAGGTTTGATGAAGAGGCAAATATAAAATGGGCAAAACGATTAATTAGTAGTGGAATTAAAGTTATCTATTCACAACCAAAACTAAAGATCCACGCCAAATTATTTTTGATTGATCGTAAAGAAAATGGCGAAATTGTTCGTTACGCCCATATTGGTTCAGGTAATTTTAATGAAAGGACTGCAAGAATTTATACCGATTTTTCGTTATTAACTGCCGATCCTGTAATTACAGATGAAGTTAAAAATGTATTTAATTTCATTGAAAACCCATTTAAACCAGTTTCATTTCATCATTTACTTGTTTCTCCACAAAATACCCGATTGAGATTTTATGAATTTATCCAACGAGAAATAAATAATGTCAAAGCAGGTAAAGTAGCAGGTATCTATTTAAAGCTTAATGCAATAACCGACAAAGATATGATAGATCAATTATATCGTGCATCTTGTGCTGGTGTAAAAATCAGAATGGTTGTAAGAGGAACTTGTGTTTTGGTACCACAAATTCCAAATTTAAGCCAAAACATAACTGTGACAAGTATTGTTGATCAGTTTTTAGAACATGCTCGTGTGTATATTTTTGAAAATGATGGGAAAAAAGACACATATATTTCTTCTGCTGATTGGATGCCTCGTAACCTAGATAATCGTATTGAAGTGGGAGTAAAAATCTTCGACCCAATAATAAAATCAACTATACATAATATTTTTAATATTCAATGTAATGATAATGTAAAAGCTCGCATTATTGATAAAGATGCAACTAATAATTATGTACAAAGAGGTAATAAGAAAAAAATTAGAGCACAATATGCCATTTATGATTATTTGAAACAGTTAGAATTGGTTGAATAAGGGATTTAAAGTGAATAAATTCAATGAATATGCGGTAGTTGATCTTGGTTCAAATAGTTTTCACATGGTTATTGCTCGTATTATAGATGGTGCTGTACAGATCATTTATAAAAATAAAAAAAATATTCATCTCGCCACAGGGCTTAATAGTAATAACCATCTAAGTGAATCAAGCATTATGCGAGGTGTTGAATGCCTTACACTATTTGCTGAAAGATTAAATGGATTTCCACCTGAACGTGTCCGTGTTGTAGCAACACATACATTACGAATTGCAAAAAATAGATATAAATTTTTAATGGCTGCGGCTAAAGTATTTCCATTTCCTATAGAAATCATATCAGGACAAGAAGAAGCACGTCTTATTTATTTAGGTACTATGACATCAGAATCAACATCGACAAATGATACTAAATTTGTAATAGATATCGGTGGAGGATCTACAGAAATTGCAATAGGTAGAGGAAATGATCTAAAACCGTTGATTGTTGCTAGTCGCCCTATGGGATGCATAACTTATGCTAAACAGTTTTTTCATGAAAAAAAAATTAACGTTATTTCATTTGAACGAGCAAAGCTTGCCGCCGAACAACAAATTGAAAGCTTGATTAATATTATAAAAAAACAAAATATTACTGTTGCATTTGGTACATCAGGAACCATCAAGTCTATTTATCGTATCTTATTAGATATTGGGGTTTGTGATGGAATTATTACCCCAAAAAGGCTCGATGATTTAATTAGTTATGTTTTAGAATTCAACTCTTTTCAAGATATTGACTATCCTTCACTTTCTAGTGAAAGAAAAAGTATATTTGTCAGCGGGCTAGCTATATTTAGTGGGGTATTTAACGCATTTGGGTTAAATACTTTACAATTTAGCTCATGCGCATTACGTGAAGGAGTGCTTTATGAGTTGATTGAAGGTCCTAATTTCCAAGATATTAGACAAAATACCGCGCAAACTCTTTCAGAACATTACAATATAGATCAACGCCATGCTACGCAAGTTGTTAAAACGGCAAAATATTTATTTTCTCAATGGCAACAACAGGCACCAATATCTGTTCCGGCAAACCTTGAATCTATTTTATATTGGGCTGCTTTGTTACATGAGGTAGGGTTAAAAATTAACTTTTCTTCAGTTCATAAACATTCAAGCTATATTTTAAAAAATAGTAATTTACCCGGATTTAACGAAGAACAGCAATTACTTCTATCTACTCTTGTTCTTCACCATAGAAAGTCGATCAATATTGATGCTATACCTTATTTTAGTTTGTTTGAATACAAACATATAATACCGCTAATGCAAATCCTAAGATTATCTATACTCATCAATAATCAGCGAAATTCAGAAATTGATTTACAAGCATTTCGTCTAAAATTATTAAAAAATAAACTAACTAAAGTGACTTTAGAAATTAATCAGGAATTTGTTGAAAATAATAAATTGATATTACTTGATTTAGAACAAGAACAAAAATATTGGAAAGACATTGAGGATTGGAAACTTTCAATTGTAGTTTGTTAATTATAAAAATCAAGTTATATATAAAATATCGCCATATCAATTGGCGGTATTGAAACAAGAAATAAGTTAACTAGTTACTAGGGCGTGTTGATCTTTCGTGATTATTTTTTAGACGGCATGATGTGAGTTATAATAATTCAGCCAAAAACAACCATAACTCGATTCATCATGCCAAGAACAATGCTAACAGATAAACGGAGGGAAAAGCTACTACAAATAATGAAAAATACCGACCGAGTTTATAATAAATCCGAGCTGAGATGACGTTTGAAGGGAGCCTTTTCCGAATGAGAACCGGTATTCCTTGGCGAGATTTGCCAGAAGAATTTGGTGAATGGAGCACCGTCTATAGATGATTTAATTTGTGGTCTAAAAAAGGAATATTAGTTGATATTTTCAAACATTTATCACAACTAGCGGATTTTGAATGGGTGTTCCTAGATGGCTCGATTATCAGGGCTCATCAACATAGTACAGGCGCTGCAACGGAGCATTCCGAGCAAATAGGTCAGAGCTGTGGTTGTCATTCAACTAAAATTCATCTTGCGGTTGATAGTGGTGGTTTGCCTATTTGTTTTGAGCTTTCTGAAGGACAACGACATATGATATCACTTATGCAGAAAACCTAGTTGAAAGGCTCGATGAAGTGAATACAGTGATAGCTGATAAAGGTTATGACAGCGAGTCTTTTCGGTGCTTTGTTCGTCAAAAAGGCGGACGAACGGTGATTGCTAAACGTAATTATGGTAAGGATATAGATAAAAGCAGTATGGATAGGTGCCTTTATCGCTATCGTCATTTAGTCGAGAATG
>NZ_LZHA01000052.1:0-349 GCF_001690335.1 Gilliamella sp. Gris1-4
CGATTATCAGGGCTCATCAACATAGTACAGGCGCTGCAACGGAGTATTCCGAGCAAATAGGTCAGAGCTGTGGTGGTAATTCAACTAAAATTCATCTTGCGGTTGATAGTGGTGGTTTGCCTATTTGTTTTGAGCTTTCTGAAGGACAACGACATGATATCACTTATGCAGAAAACCTAGTTGAAAAGCTCGATGAAGTCAATACAGTGATAGCCGATAAAGGTTATGACAGCGAGCCTTTTCGGTGCTTTGTTCGTCAAAAAGGCGGACGAACGGTGATTGCTAAACGTAATTATGGTAAGGATATAGATAAAAGCAGTATGGATAGCTGCCTTTATCGCTATCGTCA